>JAUWQS010000152.1 GCA_030610915.1 Pseudomonadota bacterium
AAGAGCCGGAGCTTACATTTGCACAAAAATTGTATACCTTTATAAAATACACTTTAGACGAGTATAAAAATCTTGTCAAGTATATATTTTCGTTGCAATTCACGGGCACAGATCTTGTCCCATCCACAGTTGGAGGTTGTAAGAAGCAATCGTATCAAATCGCCAACAAGACCGACAGTCGAAAAATCGCCGAATTCCTGAGTAAGGACGGCAGCAGGGAGTCGTTTCTCTCTCGGAACGGAAACTGCGTGTGGAAAAGCCCCGTCTGAGAAAGAAGGGCCCTGGCAGCGGCAAGGAAGTGCTCATCCCCGCCTATGAAGCAATGGTCATCAACAGTCGTCTGGGCTCGCGGATTCTGGAGATCCTGATGAAAGGTGTTTCGACACGGAACTACAAGTCCATTCTCCCTGAGATGGCCGAAACGGTGGACGTGAGCAAATCACAGACAGCAGTGTCACACTCATATTGCCTTGGATTCGTTATAAACCACAAAACGGTATAATAGTTGATTGGACACAAACCATACCCAGAACACCAATAGGAAAATCGTATCCATTCAAAGTCAATTTGCAGACAGCCAAGAATAAATTACACATAGAATTGGTAGAGGATAAAGAAACTGTATTCGCATTCGCCATAGGCTTCAAACCAGAATAACACATATGAAAATGAATGGCGACACTATAATATCATTTGTATTTCTCCAAGTCTTGCACCGGCTTACGTGATAACAAAAACGGTTGGTTAAGACCGTTTACGCTGCCGCTGGGCTGTCCCGGTTTATTTATTATCTTTTCTCATCTTTTGGCTTATTGTTCTTGAGGGTATAAATCAGACCGCCAATCACAAGAGCAATTAAGATTGTCCTGACCAGATAGAAAGTAGAAGGCCTAATCTTCATAGAATTGAGCTTCGAAAGCGTCTGAGTCCTTGTTGCCATCCCACGGATGCCTCCAAGTAAAAATAAATTTACATTTCACTGGGCTTGCGTTTTCAGCATGGACATGGACGGTGAATAGAAATGTGCCTGTTTGCTGAAATATTTTGGTATAGCGATTAGGTGTTACCTCAAGATGTAGCCTAAATAGGTTGACATCCTTAGGCAGCGAAACAACGTCTATATATTGGTTTACTTCTCTCGGTATATCCATTGGGCGAAATTGCTCTGGTCGTAGCCCTTGGCAAGACCAAGCCAGCCGTATACTGTCACAGTAACCTGTTGATTCAATTTCACCTTTTTCATTTCGCTTTTCTATGTTTGTCAAATATGCGCGGCAACCACAGGCTGTAGCTGCTAACCTCCCGTAACTTGTAGCTTTCATTCTAAAATAAACTACTGGCCTCCCATTAGCTGTAGTATAAGAAATACAGCCCTGAGTCTTTTTGTCGAATTCAACTTTTAGTTTTGGTCTTGTCAACTTCCAAGAAACCAAATTCCATAACTTACCAAATACAAAAACTACAATACCACCGATGCAACCAGCAATAATAGCCATCCATGGCATAGAAAAAACGACAACATTTATTGCGTTATCTATTGTGTTAGGGTCCATAAGCCTATTATAACATTTGCCTGCCTGAGTATAACCTATAAAAAAACTAATTTTTTACCAAAACATACAACCTATACGCAACCAGATTCAGTGAGAGTTTGCTAACCAGCTTGTCTGCACCAGTTTACATGATAACAAAAACGGTTACTTTGCCTGCTGCCCTGTATGCAACCCACTTGTAGGTTTTTTACCCATTGGTCCCAGTTCCTTTTGACTTTTGCTGTTTACTTGACTTTGATAAATCCGGTAGTTTAGCAACCGCTTCAGACTCTTGCCCTCTTAATGTATGTGTGTATAACGACATCGTCAAGTTTATATCGCTGTGCCTCATAATCGACTGTGCTACTTTTGGATGTACTCCACTTGCCGCCGGAAAGTCCCATCGGGTTACAACGTCCATCCCTTGCGATACTGAGTGCGGATGTATTTATTGGCTTGAGGCAGATTTGTCACCTTCATATTGTCACTGTCCCATTCAATCCTGGTATTTACACGCTTGGCCACATTGCCCAGAAGGCATACTTCGGTCAACAGTCCCGAATACTCAAAATCGGCTCCCGCCGATTGCCTTGCCTTGCAGGCCCGAACCCAGTCCTGCTCATGGGAGCCTTTCACCCTCTCAATAGTCTTCGGTGGTTGTTTGTACTCTTTCATTTTACTCTCAGGTATAAGCCGAGGCCCTTCCCCGTAAACGCCTGCCGCCAGTTTTCCTTTACTGCCTTTGAACAGCGAGCCACCTTGCACATTGCCCATACGCCTGCCGTCTTCAAGCTCTGGCGGCCGGGGCGGACGGAGACCCTCATACCACGTTAGCTTAACCGGCGGCAAATTACCGCGGGCGTCGAATTGATACGTTACAATAGATGCCACCGGATGTGTATCGGGATTGAGGTCCAGCGAGGCGGCCTCTACACTCCTCGGATGCCCCAGCTTCAATGCCCAAAAGACGGGGTCCAGTGTATGAGCGCCGCGGTCCCCCATCATCCCACAGCCGAAGTCCAGCCAGCATCGCCACACTCCCGGATGGTACGCCGGATGAAAGGGACGCTCGGGGGCCGGACCCAGCCAGAGGTCCCAGTCCAGCGTTGCAGGGACCGGCGGCGTGTCCTTGGGCCGACGGCTCCACTTCGAACTCCACCAAGTATGTCCGAACGGGTAATAAGACAAGCTGCACCAGGCATCGACCTCGCGAACTTCCCCGATGGCCCCATCCTCAATCCACTCACGGATAAGGCGAATACCCTCATCTGAATGCCCTTGAATTCCCATTTGCGTGGTTACTCCGGTTTCTCGGGCCGCCTTGGCCAGCATACGCGACTCATAGACATCGTGTGTCAGCGGCTTTTGGCAGTAAACGTGTTTTCCTCTCCGCATCGCCTCCATTGAGATAACCGCGTGCGTATGGTCCGGCGTGGCAATCACCACGGCGTCAATACCTTTCTGTTTGTCCAGCATTTTCCTGAAATCAGCATATATCTTCGCTTTTGGGTATCGTTTGAACGTTTTGGCTGCGTAGCTGCTGTCCACATCACATAACGCCACGATATTTTCGCTCTCGAGCTGCCGCAGATTGCTCTTGCCCATTCCTCCGACACCTATCCCGGCAATGTTCAGCTTTTCGCTGGGCGGTGTATGCCCCGGTCCTCCGAGGACATCACGGGGTACAATCGTAAGCGATGCGGCTGTTGCAGCACAACCGCCAAGAAAGACCCGTCGGGACATTTT
This sequence comes from Pseudomonadota bacterium, assembly GCA_030610915.1. Next base: position 3,279 of record JAUWQS010000152.1, read on the forward strand.
ACTCGTATGTTTTTGGGCGTTGCTTTTCTGGTTCTTCATAATAAGTATTCCTTCATAAAGCAAAGATTTGTGAGTCCACTCTAAAAACACGCCTTTAGGCGGCTTGTCTGAAATGCTGTTGAGGCTCAAGCCAACAGCGGCTTTTGTCTCGAATAATTATTTTTCGAAGCTCATTTCGGCTACTCTTGGCAAACAAGCAGGGCAAAATGCCGCAAAGTAAGTTTGACAATGCAAAGAAGTCCGGATTCTCGGCCATATATCGCCAAACCCGGCCAAAGTTTATCGAAATCGCCATCGCATGCGCATACACCATCGTCTTGAACAGCCCACGAACACGAAGTTTGCCCTTGTGATTGAACGGTTTTGTAAACTCCTTGACCGTGGCCTCTATGTTAGGCCGTAACTTTCGCCGTTCAGGCGGCAGCGATTTTATGTTTCTGTTTCGCTTGCCAAGAAGATAATCCGACCTGTCAAAATAATATGTCCGCTTATCACTTTGTTGTTTGGCAGGACAACTCCTGTTCGATGGACATTGCTTACAAATCTCTACATCAAAACATGCTTTGTGCCGCGTCTTTGTTTTTTGTGAGCTGACAGATTGATGAGGACACTTGACTGTATATTCTTCATCGGATACTTCTTCGATTTCCATTGAAACTTCTGCCTTACGGCCTCGCACCGCAGTTTGAACATGAGTGATTTCGAGTTCTTCCATTTTCTTATCGTTATCTTCGCTGCCGTAAGCACCGTCAGTATGCAGTTCGTTCAGGTCCGGAGTCTTTTCTTTGATAGGCTCAACTCGTTCGTTAAGTATCTTGCTGTCATCGGTATCGTTGGAACAAACAGCAACATCGGTTATCAAATTCAATTCATTGTCGGGATTGGCCGTCTCTGTTACATTGACGCTTTGTCCTCGGTAATGACTATCTCGCTTTTTACGGTAAGTAGCATCTATATCATCCGGCGACTGAAGTGTACTGCCATTGAGTTCTTTGCCCGTCTTTACGGTTACCTTATTATCGATAATTGTAAAATGCTCAGTGTAAACACGCTCAAATACGCCAAAAACCTCAAAATCTTTGTAGCTTTCATTTAAGGCTTCATAAAGCTTGTGATATAGTTGGCCCAACTTTTCTTGTTCATGCGGTATCTGATGACGTTGCAGATTATAAATGTATTGCCCCGATGACTGCTTTATATAAGGATTGAGAAGTTCTTTGAATCGCAACTTGTCTTCATCGCTTAATACACGATATAGCCTGATCAGCATCTCAATTAAAAGCTGTGTACGACTGTAACTGCGAATATTGCTCATCGCCATAAAAGAATCGCTACGCTGGATATTGGTCTTTATCTTGAGTGTTTTCAATTGCCGCTGCGTAAGACCGTCGAATACTCCTTCTATCAGGTTCTGGCCGGTTGCAACAAAATGAGAAAGCAACCTGTTCTGAAAATTAAAAAAAGTCGCAGGGCAAAAAGGTGTTTGCTCCAGCGTATCCAGCCCCAGGGCTGTGCGAGTAAGCAGATCGAAATCAATGCGGTCAAATAAATTTTCGATTGTCCAGTTGTTGTGGTACATCAGTATTATTGAAGCCACAAGAGAATTAACCGGAGCATTTGGTCTGCTGCTGTTCTCTGAGTACAATACCGAGAAATCTTTTTCGTTTATCTTGCGAAAGACAAACTGATAAAAGTCATATTCTTTCGATTTCTTGAGCTTTTTGAGCTTGGCTTTCGGCAGTTGACTTGCGATACCAAATAAAGATGGCTGTAAATGTGAAGTGTTTTTTCGGAACATCCTTTTTCCCTCATAAAAATAATATTCTTATCAAAAGCCATCATACAAAATTCACTATGAAAATCAAGAAAAAACAGCTCCAAAACACAATATCTTTAACCTCTTGCATGCAACCCTTTTTAGAGTGGACTCAT
>JAUWQS010000454.1 GCA_030610915.1 Pseudomonadota bacterium
ATCCATTCTAAGCAACTCCTTTTCCTCCTATCTCAATGGTTTATAATAAACCATCTTAACAGGAAATGAACTGCTCTGGGTGGTCAATTTTGGGTTAGCACAAACCCCTTTTGCTGGTCAATTTTAGGTTAGCACAACCAGGCTACCTTCGAAATTCGGTACTGCGGATTTCCGTCCGGCGTTTGCTGCCGCTAAGAAGGGATGGAAGTCAGTATTGGGAACTGAACCGAAGTTGGATGCAGACGATCCTGCTCTTACTTTTGCGGCTACAGCACACGCTTCATTGCGTGCCAAGGAAATAAAGGGCTGGAGAAAATGGTGGCTCATTTGGAAAACCCGAGTTTCTGAAAAGTTTCAATGACGACGCGCTACTCGTGGATGTCGGAATACACAGTCAATGATGAGAAAACAATACTGGTGTAATACGCACGGTATTTTTTACGGTTTTCCATGTGTTATTCCATTTGGTGAGGGGTATTACGTGAATGATCGTATTATGCAAAAGACCGACGCAATGCAGGGGTTCTTCGACGAGATGCAAGAAGTTGGGATAACGCAATCATTCGGGTGGATTATTTGTGAAAAGTGTGTCGATCGTTTGGGGCTGACTCTGCACGAAAAAGAGACTGCCAAGAAGGCAGCGATGGATCGGTGGACCCAATAAAGTCAACTCATAGGACAAGAAGAGCCCTTGATGGAGAAAGGATGTGTATTCCGCATAAGGGCTATCACTGACAGGAAGTCGTGAATGAAAGCAGAACAGCAGCTAACAAGGCAAATGCACTCGGACGGCAAAAAGCTCTGCTCGTTCCTCGCTCTGCTTTTTGCCGCCGGTGATTTGCGGCGTTCTCCCCTCCGCTTCGCTCCGGGGAGAACGCGGCAGTTGAGCAGCGAACTCCTGATTCCCCCTCCGCTCCGCTACGGGAGAACCAGGAGTTCGAGACAGATGCCCTTCGGGCACTGCTCAACTGCCGCGTTATGTCTTTTTTAAAGGCCATTTGAGGCTTTTCTTATGATTAACAGCTTTGTACTTGTTAAAAAAATTGGATCAACTTCCGAAGAGCTTCAGTTCGCGGATTTTAAATTATGGAAAATAGGCTCTAGTTATAACAATGACCTAAAGAAAGCCCAAAGGCTATTCTCGAAAGTATGGCCCTTATATGAAGACTATGTTTATGAAAAGACTTATGATGATGACGATAATGGGCGAGAAATAGCCCCTTTTGACATTGAAGATACTCTATTGTTAATGAGACTTTTCAAGACAGGGGATTTGTTTTTTGTAAATCCATGCATTGAAGAGCCCAACGGTGATTTGTCCAGCCAGTTACCTTACCCCGCAATGGTTTATACGCACACAACCAATAGATACAAAATCGAATCTGAAGAATGCACCACATTTGACTCTTTTGCTTCAGAGATATTGTCTCTTCCTAACTGGTCCTCTGTGTGGTTTAAAACCGCTCGGCGGTTTTTTCTTTATGGAGGAGGGAAAGAGTATAATCCAAGACATGATTTGGTGGATCGTATCGTTGATTATATAACTGCATTGGAAGCTATCTTGGTTCCTGAAAAAGATTTTGTGGGAAGGCGTTTAAGAGAACGAGCAGCATCCTTACTTAAAAACCACAAGATTGACATTGATGATACGAAGCGTCTACTCAGAGATTTTTACAGCGTTCGTTCCACCGTTGTTCACGGTGGTGATATTTCATCCTTCAAAGATAATATTTTGAAACGAAATATGGATTTTGAGGATATTATTAGGAAAATAATCGTCGAAGCTCTTAGGGTTCTACCAGTTGGAGACAATCGGAAGAAATACCTGCAGAAGCTTTTTGATATCTGCGATCAAACCCGCGGCGACAAGGTATTCAATGACTTCTGCTCAATAAAGGATGAAGTTGAAAAAGTAAACTGTCATGATCGGATTGCAAAACGACTCTTGTGAAGAACACCATATTTTCAATATAAGCCATGTCATAATATAGTGGACTGGGTTTTTCAGACCAGTAGTTAAGAGTCACTTTTTATGCTATTGGAAGAAAAAGGAGGTCCGAAAATGCGGAAGAGTTTCAGCCCAGATTTTATGGCAAAGGTTGCCTTGGCAGCGATCAAGGGTGATA
>JAUWQS010000147.1 GCA_030610915.1 Pseudomonadota bacterium
TCGCCAAAATTCTCGAGTGCCTTTCTGTCTTGGTCGAGTTTATCTCTCAGTTTCTGAATATCAGATTTATCAAACCTTCCAACCCCCTCTTTTAAAGAATCGAGATCAACGCGATATTTCCTGTACATACCCTCTTTCAAGAGGCTGATCTGAGAGGATACCTCACGGGATTCCATCTCTTTCTCACCTATTTCCTTTGTTAAGTTGTCAAGTTCCCTTTTGATCTTCCACGTATTTGCCTCCGCCTTTTTTAATATCTCCTTCTTTTCACGCAGGCTCTCTCTTTCTCTTTCCAATTCAATATCGAGCATATCATGATCCGAGCAGAAATGCTCAAGACGATCTTTCTTTCGGGCAATATTTTTCGTAATATCTTCAATCTCTTTTTCAAAAATTCCTGCATCCTTAATCTTAAAATCAATCTCACTCGATATATCAGTTGCGGCAGCCTTTAATCCCGCCAGGGTCTTGAGGTCTGCATTCTTCTTTTCTTCGAGGGAGGCTAAAAGCACCTTTTCGCTGATCAGTTCCCTTTCCGTCTCCTCCAATTTGCTTCTTAGCTCCTCCCATCTCTCTCGCAGAGATGAAATCGTCTTATCTGCCGCGCTTTCCCTGTCCTCACAGACGGCAATATCCTTTTCAATCGCTGTCATCTTTTCCATTGCCTGAACTTCTTCTGCTTTTAGGCTTTTTCTGTTGAAGGAAAGGACGTTTATCCTCTGCTCGATCCACTTCTGCTCACCTTCAAATCGTTCGATGTCCTTCTGCTTGCCGTTGATATTCAGTTCCAGTTTGCGAAGATCGGACCTCAATCCAGTCAGTTCTTCCTCCCACTGTGAGACAAGGGCGTCCGCCTCCAGCCTGCAATCCTTTTCATTTTTTAATAAGCCGGACAGGTTATCGACCTCCCCTTCTATCCGGGCAATTTCTCTCTTACGGCGAAGAAGGCCGCTTTCACTGTTTGATCCGTAACCTCCGGTTAAAACACCATGAGGGCTTACGATATCGCCGGCCGGCGTTACAAAGGTCATCCCATGGCCGTTTCTCTCCCACAGGGACAGGCACGTATCGATATCCGGAGTCAATATCACGTCTCCTAAAAGATAATCGGCTATACCTTCAAAGCCCTCCCTAACACCGACCACATCGATCAATTTGATGGCTTCCCCGGCATCGCGGGGACTCATATCAACACTCGAAGGATTTTCTCTGACCTCTTCAAGAGGGATAAAACTCCCTCTGCCGAGTGAATGGCTTTTGAGGTAATCTATAGCTCTTATACCGTCCTTATGGCTGTTTACGACAATGTACTGGAGCTTCTCCCCGAGAACCGCCTCCACTGCAACTTCATACTCCTTGGGAACATCGATATAATCGATCACCAGCCCGCAGAAACCTTCAAGAAACCGCTCATAATCCACCCCATTGCGGGCACTCTTTGCATTTATGATAGATCTTGTGCCCTCGCTACACCACTCATAGCCTCCTTGAAATTCCCGCAGGGAAGAGAGCCGGGACGATTTTATCCCTGTTCCCTCCTTTAATTCGGAAATTCTCCCGTCAACTGCCTCTAAATTACACCTTGCATCTTCAAGCGTACAGAGAAGCGTCCTCTCCGCCTCTGTGAGATATTCAAACTTTTCCACATCCGACTGTAGAGAGGATTTCCGGCTTGACAGGGAATCACGCGCTGAATCGAGCTTTTTTGTGTTTTCCTCTATTTCAGAGTTATAACTCTCCGATCTTCCCTTGAAATCCTCACCTTTCTTCACAAGGCCTGTCAGTACATTTTTGAGTCTAACCTTCTCCGTCAGGATATCAAAGTGTCCAATCTTTTTTTCCTCCAACTCCTTGTGAAGCCTTCTCTCCTCCCCCTTCAATTCTTCTACTCTCTTTTGACCTTTTTCAACGGAATCCCTGATATTTGTGAGTTTTCCGTCCGACCCGCCTACCCTGTTTTCAAGGACGTTCAATTCTTTTAAGGCGTTCTCCTTTCTCTTTTGAAACATCTCAATATTTGACAGGTTTTTTTGTTTCCTGTCTGATATCTCCGCAATCTTTCCCTTCAAAAATCTGATTTCCTGTTCATTGATATTTACATCATTTTTTGTTTCATATAATTTCTCCTGGAGTTTTGATATCCGGCTATCATTTTCGAGGATTGCCACCTTTGTCTTTTCAAGGGATGCCTCGATCTTCCTCGATTTCGTCTCAACTTCGATTCCCCTGACAGCAGTCCCGTTGTATGCATCATTTACCGATTCCCGCTTTTCCACCAAATCCAGATATGTCTGAAGGGCAAGGGCAAGTTCCTCTTCTTTTGTCGTTTTTTTTAATGTCTTGTACCTTTCCGCCTTCTTTGCCTGCAGCGATATGGATTTGATCTGTGTCTTTACCTCGCCGATTATGTCGTCCAAGCGAACAATGTTTTGCCTCGTGCCCTCCATCTTTCGTGAGGCGGCCTCTTTCCTGCTCTTATATTTTGCAATACCGGCCGCCTCTTCTATCAAATCCCGTCTCTCGACAGGTTTGGCCTCAACGAGATTTACAATATGGTTCTGTTCCACCAGGGAGTATGTCCTGGCACCGATCCCCATATCCATAAAAAATTCTCTGACGTCGAGCAGTCTGCAAGACACTTTATTGATAGAATAATCACTTTCACCGTCACGGAAGATTCTTCTCGAAATCATAACCTCGCTAAAATCGTTATATTCACCCGGAAACCTTTCCCCATCAGACGAAAGAATCATCGATACTTCAGCCATACCCACAGGAGAAGCGCCGTTGCTCCCGCCGAATATGACATCTTCCATCTTCTTTGCGCGGAGCATCTTAAACCTCTGTTCACCCATAACCCAGCGGACGGCATCAACCATATTACTCTTCCCGCATCCATTGGGACCAACAACGGCGCTGATCCCACCCGCGAAATCGAGAATGGTTCTGTTCCTGAAGGACTTAAAGCCGGCTATCTCCAATCTCTTTAATCTCATCCCGTAGCAACCTGATTCCTATTACAGCCAAACTCTCATCTTGAATTTTTAACAAATGGATGTATATTTGTAAAGTGGAAATACAACAACATGTGTTCTGTGGATTTTAGAACACAATATATTGTGTAACGATTGTCAATTTCTCCTTGACATAAGAATATTACCATCAAATAGTGGTAATAATATTTCATTGTTGATGAGGAGGTATCGGTTAGAGGATGGAAGGAGAGAAGTGGGAGACAGTCCATACAGCATCGGGGATGACAAATGCGAATATTATAGTGGGAAGACTAAAAGCAGAGGGAATACCGACAAAACTAAGGTACGAGGCAGCAGGAATAATTTATGCCATTACTATTGATGGTCTGGGAGAAGTGAATATAATGGTTCCCGCCGCTCATCTGGAAAAGGCCAGGACTGTTCTTTCCACATCCTACAAAGACGAAGATATTGACTGGGAAAGATGATCGGTAGCCGCTCACGGCTTAAAACTTAGGAATTCGTTCGATGATGAACCAGTAGCCAGTGATATAGTAACTTTATGGCGGTTTTTAGCTTTGCACATCTCCCTGTCTTTACAAAAGTGTTTTCAAGGAGCACCAAGGGGTAAGAACAGAACAGTTAATCAAAAAGGAAATTTTGTTTTAATATTTGATAATGAAGATAGAGAAGAAAGGCATTTCACGGATTTATTATTAGATTCATGTTTAAGGAATAGAGACAGGATAACGCTAAGCGTATCCAACACTTGTAGCTATAGTGTTATATATTGAAGGTTTTGTAAAATGTGTTTTAAAAATGTAGTATGGTGAAATTAACAAAATGAACCAGAAGGGATAAGACAATAAATGAGTGCTATGTTGTCGGACCAGGATGTTGCTCTGTTATTGAGAGAACGAAAAGTTCTTCCTGCTGATTATCAAAAAAAGATACAGGTGCACCCCAAAAGAGGACACAAGGAACGTGAGTTGGATCTTAAAGGTTCTGATGGTAGCGACTTTCGCTTAATTCTGCGGCAGAGTCTTTTCAATCCTCTCGATTTCTCGATCATTCTTGGTTACAGACCTGCAAATTCGAACCAGTTATTTAGATTACAGCGATATAACGGGAAAAGTCATGAGCATACCAATACTATTGAGCGTGATACGTTTTATAACTTCCACATTCATAAGGCAACCGAGCGTTACCAGCAGTTAGGTGCAAGGAAAGACGCATTCGCTGAGCCAACGGATCGATTTTCTGAATTTCATGAGGCCATTTCATGTATGATTAATAATTGTGGATTTGAGGTCCCCTTTGATCCGCAAAGAAAACTTTTTGAGGAGATATGAGCCATGGATACAGAAATGATTGAAGGCGATTTTAAGCGAAAAGTGTGCGAGAAAATTACAATATCGACAGAGGGTATAAACCGTTTCCGAGTTTTTACCCCTTTTATGTTTGAAGATGGCGATCATCTGGCGATTACCCTGAAAAGAGAGAATGGAGAATGGGTTCTTTCAGATGAAGGTCACACATACATGCACCTGACGTATGATCTGGACGAAAAAGACCTTCAGAGAGGAACCAGGCAAAAAATCATTACAAATGCGCTTTCGGTATTCAGCGTCCATGATCGTGAAGGCGAATTAATTATACCAATTCAAGAAGAACGATATGGCGATGCCCTTTATAGCTTCATTCAAGCGCTTCTCAGGATAACCGATGTTACTTATCTTTCACGTGAACGGGTTCGTTCGACTTTTATGGAAGACTTCAGAGCATTTATGGGAGAAACAGTGCCGGAAAATCGCCGTGAATTTGACTGGCACGACCCCCTGCACGATCCGGGAGGCAAGTACCTGATTGATTGTCGTATAAACGGGATGCCCAAACCGCTTTTTGTCCAGGCGTTGCCAACAGATGATAAAACAAGAGACGCAACTATTACTTTGCTCCAGTTTGAAAAGTGGGGAACGACTTTCCGTTCTCTTGCCGTCTTTGAGGATCAGGAACAGATCAATCGCAAGGTACTTGCACGTTTCAGCGATGTCTGCGAAAAACAATTTTCAAGCCTTGTAGCAAACCGGGAACGAATCAAGCGCTATTTGGAAGAAACAATGTCATAACCGTAACGTGTTTTGTCAAAACCAGATACACGACGGGGGAATTCGATGGCTGATAACATACGATGGGGACTTGATAATCCGCATCCTTTTTCGAAGATGAAGACGGAGTTGATCTGGGAGGGGAAGTATGACGAGTATGGTAACCGGCGGGCGGTGGACGTTGCCGGGAGCGCCATGCCTCTCCAAAATTCGGGGACAAAATTCGGGGACGTCATACGTGTTGTT
>JAUWQS010000310.1 GCA_030610915.1 Pseudomonadota bacterium
TCAGGCGGATAAATATGGCGTGCCAAAGATAGCCTTCATCAATAAGATGGATCGAACAGGCGCCGATTTTTTCGCAACAATCAAGATGATAGAAGAGAGGTTCAATTCAATTCCTCTAATAATACAGTTGCCGGTTGGTAATGAGGACCAATTTAGCGGCGTGGTGGATTTGATTGGTCAGAAGGCCATCACCTGGAATGAAGATACCCTGGGTCTCACTTTTGAATACTCGGATATCCCCTCCGATCTCCTTTCCCAGGTGGATGCGGCCAGGGAAAAACTCATAGGAACCGTCGCAGAGGTTGACGACGATATTGCCGAAAAGTATATCGAGGGAGCGCCCGTTTCCGAAAAGGAAATTATCGACGCCATCAGGAGGGCAACCATTTCCTTGAAAGTTGTGCCCGTTATGTGCGGATCAGCCTTGCGGAACAAAGGAATTCAACCCTTACTCGACGCTGTTGTTGATTTTCTGCCGTCCCCTTTGGATATTCCCCCCATTGAAGGCATAAATCCCCTCACCGGCAAGGAGGAAAAACGTCACAGCGGCAACGAAGAGCACCTCACCGCCCTCGCCTTTAAGGTCACAACGAATGAGGGGAGGAAGATGACCTATCTGAGAATCTATTCAGGCAGGATTGAATCGGGTGCAGAGATCTACAACGCTAACAAGGGTAAGAAGGAAAAGATTGCGCGACTTCTCAGGATGCATGCCAATAAAAGAGAGAGGGTAAAGGAGGCCAGCGCAGGTGATATAATAGCCGTAGTAGGGCTAAAAGACACCACCACGGGAGACACCATCTGTGATGAATTCCATCCGATTATCCTGGAGACGGTAGAATTTTACGAACCGGTAATCAGTCAGGCAATCGAGGCAAAGACACCGGCGGACCATGAAAAATTGACAGCAGCTCTCGACAGGATTACCGAAGAAGATCCAACTATCAAGGTAAAATATGAGGATGAAACAGCGCAGACAGTTATATCGGGCATGGGGGAACTCCACCTGGAAATCTTGATTGACAGGCTGCAAAGAGAATATAAGACCAATGTAAATGTAGGCAAACCCAAGGTCGTATACAGAGAAACGATAGAAAAGACGGTGGAAGTTGAAGGAAAATTCGAAAGGGAACTTGGAGATAAAAAACATTTTGGCCATGTTAAACTGGCCCTTGAACCTGAGAAACGGGGAGGCGGGATTGAGATTGTCAAGGAATTATTAAATGAACTCTTAATCCCTGAAGAGTTCCATGCGGCTATTGTTGACGGCCTCCATGAGGCTACTCTGAGCGGTGTTGTGAGTGGTTATCCCGTCATGGATGTCAAAATCAGAGTCATCGGCGGTTCTTTCAGGGATGGGGAATCCTCAGAACTCGGTTATAAAGTAGCAGCCTCGACCGCTTTCAAAGATGGATGCCTGAAGGCGGATCCCATACTCCTCAAGCCTATTATGAAGGTCAACATCATTTCACCAGGTGAATTTATAGGGGAAATCATCGGAGACCTCAATTCAAGAAAGGGAGAAATTGAATCTGTCAACCACAAAGGGCCTGTCACAGAGATAAACGCTAAGGTACCACTGGAGAAGATGTTTGGATACTCCACCAACCTTAGATCCGTCACCCAGGGAAGAGCCATTTTCTCTATGCAGTTTTCAGAATACGGAAAGAAATGATGAGCTTACCTAAACGTAACTACTCAGGTAGCCAAGCTGAAACTGTTGTAGGCTGAGTAGTTACAGTCACTTGTAATTATTTAGCCACCGATCTACGCAGATTAGCACTGATATTTTTTATTGCAACTACTCACGTAGTCACGCGATTTCTTTGTATTTAACCCTATTTGTGTTCATCTGTGTGAATCTGTGGCTAAGTAGTTACTCCTAAACTAACTCAATAACAGACATCGAAGCATTATCGCCCGCTCGATAACCTCTTTTCACTATGCTTGTATAGCCACCAGCTCTTTCACTGTATCGTGGGGACACTTCTTCAAAAAGTTTCTTAACAACTGTCCGATCCCTTATAAAAGCTAATGCCTGCCGTCTTGCATGAAGATTTCCTCTCTTCCCTAAGGTAATCATCTTTTCGGCAACCCTGCTCAACTCCTTGGCCTTGGCATCGGTCGTAACAATCTTTTCATATCTGAAAAAAGAAGTGGCCATATTTCTCAGCATAGCTTTTCTATGACTTGTGGTCTTACCTAACTTCCTTCCGGTCTTTCTGTGACGCATTTATACTTTCCTTTCCCATATCCGTTCACCGCGAAGAACGCAGAGAACGCAGAGATGACAAAACAGTTAGCTTAGGATTACAGAAGCGGTTATATAGGGGTTCAGGGTTGATAGCTTTTAATCTTTACCTTTGAACCCCTGAACCTAACCCTTGAACCTCCTTAAAGCAACAATCAAAACGACTTTAGATCTCTTGGCTTACAAGAATAATTTCTCTGCGCTCTCTGCGGTGAACGCTTACCCTTTCCCAATAACGAATCTATCCCTTATTCCCCTTTAGTGTCTTCCTCATCTTTATCCGGCAGAGGAATATCCACCATCATACCAAGACTAAGCCCCATTTCACCGAGTACTTCTTTAATTTCATTAAGAGACTTCCTTCCAAAGTTTTTGGTCTTCAACATTTCAGCTTCAGTATTCTGAACTAATTCCCCAATAAGAGTAATACTGGCGTTCTTCAAACAGTTTGCAGATCTTACAGAAAGTTCCAATTCATCAATATTCCTCAGCAAGTTTTCATTAATCTTTTTCTTCTTTTCTGCCTCTTTATTTTCTTCTTCCTTCTCCTCTTCTTCTATCTCCTCAAAGTTTACAAAAACACTCGCCTGCTCTCTTAATATTTTTGCTGCACAGGACACGGCATCCTCAGGTAAAATACTCCCGTCCGTCCACACCTCCATTATTAACTTGTCATAATCGGTAACTCGTCCAATTCTGGCATAGGTTACTGTATAATTCACCTTCTTGATCGGCGCAAACATCGCATCAATGTTTATGGTGCCTTCCGGTTGGTCGGGCTCTCTCTCCTTTTTGGCGGGAATATAACCACGACCCATCTTTACAACCATCTCAGCCTTAAACTTAGCGTCAGACGAAAGGGTTGTTATATAATGATCAGGGTTCAAAATTTCAACTGTTCCATCAGTAATAATATCCCCCGCAGTTATAACCCCCTCTTCTGAAGCATCCACATGAACAACTCTCGGTCCATCCTGGTGCATCTTC
>JAUWQS010000243.1 GCA_030610915.1 Pseudomonadota bacterium
TCGAAAAACCATATTTCAGGGTTTTCGTTCAGGCACTATTTAAGTATTACGTCCCGGAATTAGTAAGATGTCCCCCGATTTCCTAAACTTATTGAATCTTAAGGAGAATCTGGAAAACTAAAGGGCGTCCCCAAATCCCCCAAAGGGCGTCCCCAAATCCCCCCAAATCCCCCGTCCCCAAATCCCAAAGGGCGTCCCCAAATCCCCCAAATTCCCCCAAATCCCTTTGAACGATTGCTCCCTTTTCCAATAGATCACTCTTTCTATCCATCACTTCCTCCTTCTGTATTTTTGTTTCGTGGCTCACCGAGATCGCATCCGACAGACTCGTAACATCAGTTAGTTAGAAAGCCATCTCCGGCTTCCAAACCTCCCATACCTTACCCACAAGGTTTGGTTCAGGGGTCAAAGTCAGTTTGCCTGGCTGCCAGCCGGAGGGTGCGACCTCGCCTGTTTCGCGAACATGCTGGAATGCTTTAATCTGCCGGATTAGTTCCGCTACATTTCGCCCTACGGGAGGTGTCAGAACTTCCATTGCCTGAATGATACCATCAGGGTCAATCAGAAATCGACCTCGAATGTCTACCCCGGCCTCTTCATCATAAACTCCATAGACTGCACCGATCCGCCCGCCAGCATCCGAGAACATAGGATATGGCACGCCTCCCGACACCATTTTGGAGAGTTCTTCCTCCTGCCATATCTTGTGAGTGAAACGGCTATCGGTGCTCGCTGACAACACCTGCACCCCCAGCGACTTGAATTCATCGTACTTGACAGCAACTGCTGTCAATTCTGTCAGTCAGACGAAGGTGAAATCACCGGGGTAAAAGCAGAGCACAACCCATTGGCCTTTGTAATCGGAAAGCCTGATGTTCTTGAAGCCTCCGTCCACGAAGGCGCTGGCCTCAAAATCCGGTGCTGGTTTACCTACTTGAGCGGTCACTTTATGTACCTCCTTTTGAGTTTCTGTTGGGGGAGATCCCCCTGCTTTTAGCAAGATAGGCCCCTTTGCTGGTTGCATGCATTGGTCTTTTGATTCGGCCATATTATTCTACCCCCTATACTTCGATACAGTTCTGCCATAGACCATGAATATTGCAGTAGGAAAGGGCACAGAAGGCCTTGAATTGTTCTACTGGCACCTGAAACCTGACATTGGGACTAGCATAGGAAGGTGCAAAGTCAGAACGACCCAGGTCTATCACCTGTCCATCTTTTTTCACTCCGTACAACTCAATCCAGACAATGTGATGTTCCACGGTGTTGGGATGAGGAGTTTGCTTCCCAACTACTATGTGGACGACATCAGCGCTTGCCTCACCCTTTCCTTTGCCAACCTCGATTATTGGAATATGCTTTCCCTTGCCTTCGACCTCTTCGCTTTTTAGAATGTCTTCAAATTTCATCTCCCTGCCTCCTTTTTTCAAGGTCTTTTTTTAGACTACATCCAGATTATATCAGATATACCTCTGTTTGTAGAAGAAAGCCCAACGTCTGAACTCACCTGCCGCCAACACTGCGAAGCACTGAACCTTGGATAGCCACCTGCTTTGATGTGGGGTAGAGCCTTTCAAAAACCGCCGAGCTGTTGGCGGTCAGGTGGAGTGACTGGTTCGGGGTGGTTGCTGGTGATGAGTAGCATATATGTCCAAAAGACTACGGATCATTTTCTGATATTGTGTATTATGCTTTTTTGCTTCATTTTTAAAAAAATCAACACTATCTTTGCTGAGGGTAATAGTAATTTTTACATTTTCCTTTTTAAATAACAAATCTTCAGGAGGAGGCAGAAAATCATCTATTATACGCAGTTTCCCCAATGGTTCATCGGTGTATTTAATCTTGGTTTTCATATATTTTCTTTCCTCTACGCCAATAACCCGCTCCGATAATTCGTATAACACTGACACGATATGTGAAACGGACAGTTACAATTCCATCACCGACTTTGCCGAAACAGTAATATCGTTTTTCCTTTTGGCTGTTGGTTAAATCCTCAGCAATAATGCGGTTAGGATCGGCAAAAGCATACTGAGCAAGTTCAAATGAAATCCCGTGCTTGTCCTGATTTTCCCTGTCCTTTTTGGCACTCCATTCAAACTTCCCCTTTTTCATATTTTATACGATATCAAAGGTGATACATAAAAGCAATATAAGAATACATATAAAGGTATGGCTTTTAAGATAAAAAGGTAACCCCCGAACGTGCTCTTCAGCGGGCGCGGCTTTTTGCGCTCCGCTGGAAGAGATGGTTGGGCGATACATGGAACGAAGCCCTATCTTTTTGCCCACTGAGCATTTTTAAAATATCCCAAGTCAGCTTGAATACCGGCAACGCGTTTTTCCATTTCTGCTGTCCATTCAGATATGTGAATATACACTATACCTGACGAATAGCCGATTTTTGATGTGCCTGGTCGGTCGGTAGCAATTCCCACTACGGTTGTAACTCCTGGGAGACGTCCGCGGATGACTAAGCACCTAAGAGCCAATTCGCGAATCCTGTCTTCACTATCGGAACTTTTTCCTATGAGAAAAACAAACGCAGTGTCCAGATAGCCTTTCGCCGCTCTTGAAGCTACTTTCAATTCTGGTTTTTGAAGAAACTCCATAAAGGCTTCGGAAAGAACAGCTCTATAACTCCTTGGTTGCAAGGCCATTGTTACTAATGCTAACTCGTTATCTGTTACCTCCTTGCTATGCATATCAAACATTCCGTCAGTGAGGAGGTCATTAGCATAATATTCGATTAGGCGGTCCCAAATATAGGAATCTTTAAAATCGTCTTGAATTGCTTTATAATCTTCGGATTCATGGAAACCCTTCCACAGATCATTATCCGACATGACCATATCGGGTTGTTTTTTTGAATCATCGAAAATTTCAAACGATCGACCATGGAGGAGATAAAGTGCTACAAGATCTTCAATCCCTCCGCCAGCGAATAGCATCCTTACACCGCTTGTAATCAATGCTTCACTGGCATTAAGAAAATCTACGAAGTCCGTAATGGTATCTAAGGCGCCAAAGACAACGCCAACACTATGTTCGTCACATACATGAACAAATCCATTACCGAGTTCGCCCCATTTTAGGAGCACTTGACCTTTCCCGCCCAACGAAACGGAAATACGATGATACTTACGTTCTGTTTTGGCGGGCAATGAGATCCTTCGTCCATCATGGCGGACAACTTGATCTACCACATGAAGCCAACGTTCGGCCCCCCAGATTTGGGAGGCGGACTTTTCTATCACGGCCCTTTCCCAGCGTTCCCAACCTGTTTGGTCTCCCGTATCTTTATACTCGCATTCCTTGACTGAAATAATTATTATGTGGGACCCGCATACAATTAGGCAATCGCATAATTCCTTATTGTTTTTTCCCTTAGGATTGGGATGCGTCCACAACTTGAGAAAGGACCGCTCACAAATTGAGGCAACAAACTTTTCTGAAGGTGTGATTCCATGTGCCATTATTTCTGATTTCCTATGCGCCCAACGCCCAGGATGAGGAGCGCGTTAGCGTCTGTCTCAATCCGTTGGATGGCCTGAGGTTGGGGAGTCTCCCAAAGTTACGTTAAAAGGAGCGCTCCTCATCCTGGGCGATGGCGCCCCGAAGGGGGGGCATCGTGGAATTAAGCCGACGCATCTTTTTGCGGTCGGCTTGAATGACTGGTTAGCTCATTCTTGATTGCCAGTACCATGGTTTTCTATGCATATGCGCAATGGACCAAATAACGATACCGTCTCTATCTGATGTGAAGAGAATCTTATATGGAAATTTT
>JAUWQS010000131.1 GCA_030610915.1 Pseudomonadota bacterium
GAGCCGGGGGACAACATGTAAACAAGACTGACTCAGCCGTCAGGATTACCCATATTCCTACAGGGGTTGTTGTGCAGTGCCAGAATGAAAGGTCCCAGCATAAGAACAAGGCTATGGCGATGAAGGTTTTAAAATCAAGGCTCTTTGATCTCAGACTCCAGGAACAGAATGAGAAGTTAAGTGAGATGAGTAAGTCGAAAAAAGGAATTGCCTGGGGAAGCCAGATACGCTCATATGTGCTTCACCCCTATAAAATGGTTAAAGATCACAGGACAAATATTGAGATTGGAAATGCCGATAGTGTCCTGGATGGGAATATAGATGTCTTTATCGAGGCATATCTACAGTGGTCAGTGATCAGTGGTCAGTGAACAGTATTTTCTGCCCACTGCCCACTGCCCACTGACCACTGAAAAAAAGGAGTCCCTAAATGAAACGACTAAAGATTTTATTATTACTAACAATACCCTGTCTTTTTTTCCTTGCCTGCTCATATCCAATGCGGACAATCTCTGGAACATCTTTGAATCACCATCCAAAAGAGACTCTTTCTACTGGTAAAAAAACCGGCGAGGAACTGTGCAAGGCAGATGTCAAAACCACGGTTGATGAAACAACAGAAAAAACACAGCAGAATAAAGAGGAGAAGACCGAAAATGGTAAAGTAAACAAAAAAGTGAAAAATCATGAGCAGGAGACCATGGATGAAGCCCTCGACCTGCTCGGTGAGTCCCAGGATTCCTGGGAAAAAGGAGACCTTGAAAGCGCCTTGAAATCATTAGATAAGGCGTATGAGCTCATACTGGATGTCAATGGGAACCTGGATATCTCCAGGCAAAAAGATGACCTGCGTTTCATGATATCCAAACGCATCCTGGAAATTTACGCCTCAAGATACACTGTCGTAACGGGAAATGGAAGTGAAATACCGCTTATTATAAATGAAGCCGTTAAAAAGGAAATTCAACGTTATACTACTTCAGACCGCAATTTTTTTATAAGGTCTTATCGGCGCTCCGGCCTTTACCGTCCAATTATCCTGAAATATCTGAAAGAGGCGGGGCTGCCTGAGGAGCTTTCCTGGCTGCCGCTGGTCGAAAGCGGGTTTAAAATTAAGGCGCTTTCAAGCGCCCGCGCCCTTGGATTGTGGCAATTCATTCCTTCGACAGGCTATAAATTCAGTCTCAAGCGTGACCGTTTCGTGGATGAACGGATGGATGTGGAAAAATCGACAGAGGCGGCAATTGCCTATCTTAAAGAACTTCATGGAATGTTTGGAGACTGGACGACGGTGCTTGCCGCTTACAATTGCGGTGAAGGAAGGGTTTTAAGAGTCATATCAAGACAGCATGTTAATTATCTTGACGACTTCTGGGATCTTTACCGCCGGCTGCCTTATGAAACTGCGCGTTATGTTCCCCGTTTTTTAGCAACGCTTCATATCATTAAAGATCCGGCTAAATATGGGATGGATCTAAGTGACAATCCCGAAGACCCGCTTACTTATGAGACGGTTGAGACGAGCAGGTGTATGCGTTTGCGGGACATTGCCCTCTATCTGAATATTCCGGTGAAAACATTAAAGTCGCTCAATCCGGAACTCAGGTATGAAATAACGCCTGACAGGGAATACGCGTTGAAAGTTCCCCCTGGAGCGGGGGAGCAGTTTGTTCTGATTGCCGGAAAGATCCCCAAAGCAAAAGCGCCCAGTCCTGCTTATGTAAGGCACAGGGTGAAACGGGGCGAATCGCTTTCCGTCATTGCCAAAAAATACAGAAGCTCTGTGCGGGCCATAATGGCCTATAACAATCTGAAGAGCGTGCATTGGATCAGAGAGGGACAGCGGTTGAAGATTCCAATGCGTGGCTATGGCTATGTCCAACCGGCAACGAAAAAACGTGTCAGAGTCAGCAAGATTCTCTTAACCGGCAAGATCATCGAGTACAGGGTAAAGCATGGGGATTCACTCTGGTCTCTGGCAAGATATTTCAACACGACAGTTTCTGAAATAAAAAGGATTAACAACCTTCGGAGCGCTAAACTTGGGATAGATCAGGTCCTCCGGATTAAGAGTCGCGTTGCTGAACGAACATATACAGTTCGAAAGGGGGATAGCCTCGCCATGATTGCCAAACAAGAGGGGGCAAGCTTAAATTCCATTTTAAAACTCAACGGCCTTAGCCGTAACTCTCACATTTATCCCGGCCAGGTCGTAATTGTGAAAAGATAGATGTAACTACCCAGGTATCCATTTACCACAGAGAACGCAGAGCTCGCAGAGATGGCAAAACAGTTAAAAAGGAGTAACTACTCACATAGTCAGGCTGAAGCTATTTAGGCTGAAGACTGTCAGGAAAAGCGGGGATACTGCACACTTTGAAGGTATCAGCTCAATGAATAGCGGAAGGCATATGGCAGAAGCATGTAGCGGAAGGCTTCAGCCTTCCATGTGCTTCAGTCATACTGTGTTACGTGAATATGGAGACCTTCAGGTCTCCATTTCTCTTTTAATGTGAGGTTAAAGCCTTCTCCGCTACGTGCCTGCGACGTTGCCGTTGCATCCGGTAAATCAGCGGGGCAAGTTGTTCAACAATGCCCGCGTTTAGCGACAACTCCGGTTCTTCTAACAACAACAGCGAATCTCATTCCCACACATACATGGCGGGTATCCGTTCACCGCAGAGCTTCTCGCCCCGAATTACCGATTTGCCATTCTTTTTCTTTTATCTATCCTTCAAGTATCTTTTTAAATCTCTGTAATAATTCTCATGAGGTCCGATCATTATTAATTCCAAAGTATTACCACCAAACCGATAAGACAATAAGTACTGAATAGTCTGGATCTTGAACTTATGGATATAAACTCCTCGAAGGTCACCTTTCTTTTCCGGTCCGATAGTAGGATTATTCAAGATTCTCTTGATCTGTGCGTCCAATATCTTTTTCTCTTGTTTTCTGAATTGCTTGACTTTTCTTTCAAAGGAACGAGACTGTATGATTTTCATGAGCAATTATCCAAATGTGTATTCTGAGGACTCTCCTTGATCTAACTCTGATAGTCCAATCAAGATTTCCTTAATCAAACGGTATGTCAAGTCAGGATTTTCTTCCGCACACTTCCCAATTTTCGACCAGTGTTCAATCTGCCCTGTTATAGATCGGTTGTCAATTGCACTAAATATTTTTGCGTCTCTGACCAGATTGTCAGAAACTCTCACAGCAGTCGTCATAGTAAAATCCTCCTAAGCATTGTTTAGATGTTGCAAGGTTAGCACAAACAGTTGCATTATGCAACATCTTTCTGCAGAATTGGTGAAGCCCTCTTGTTCTGATTGACTCTGATAAGAACTTCCTTTTTTAAAAGGGAATTTCAAACAGCTAAAATGTTACCACTGTCTTTGCTTTCAGCTTCGAACTTTGAATGGACCGCCATTGCTGCTTTAAGGAGGCTCAAGGGTCTAAAACCCTTAGGAATTCCCCCGCATCGCATAAAGTCGGATTAGATTAATGTGTCATGCCTGCCTGTAGCGTTACGGGCTTAACCGGAACTGTGCATTGGTGTTTACCTGTTCCAGAAATGTCTGTTTTAATCGTTCGGGATCTTCTTTGTCTTGTGAATCCGGCCGGTCTAACAATTTCTTGTTACCCTGCGACACACGTTCAAATGACAGGATGGGTTGTCTGTAACCACGTATTTCCTGCTTCAGTCCTATTGCATAATACCAAACGGGTTCCTCATCCGGGCTATTTGCCAGGTAGACTTCAACTATTATTTCCGGATCTCGTCTTGCGGCCAGACTGCGAATTTTTGACACACCGCCGCGGCTTTTAACGGCTTTCTGTAAACTGCCGCCCTCGGGTTTTGCAATATCACGCAGAAATCTAAAAACATCCAGGAGGTTTGATTTTCCCGATGCATTCGGACCAACGAGAAACTGACGCTCCCGCAAGTTTACATCTACGTGCCTGAAGTTTCTCCAGTTCTTCAAGATCGGTCGTGATACAATCATGCTATGCCTTCGTTACCCTCTACGTAATTACACCAATTACATGATATATACTTTGCACTGTCACAGACTGCGCTTTTTCAAACGGTCGGAATTATCAGAAAAGGTTAAACCACGAAGAACACGAAGAGGCACGAAGATTAGAAGTAATGCTTTTATAAATTTATGAGATTCCTCGCTATCAATAACTTTAGAAATGATTCTGAAAGGCCTTGTAATTTCCTCTATTGCTCCTTCATCATTTCTTCGAAAGCTTTTGTTATCGAGAGACTTGCTCAGATAAACACGGTCAGGCCTTTTTTTCGAGAAATATTCGTAATCATCTGTCATTTAAGGCCTCAATTTCAAGTAATGTGAATTTGCATAACGGCTGGCATGAGGGGCTGGAAAGGCTTGCTATAGCTTTGAAAACAATAGCAAATATGACTTTTAGACGGCTTGTGCAAAAGCGAAAAAGTCGCCGCCTTTCCCAGCCCCTCTCCATGCCTTGGTTCGGCGTAGCTGAAATCTATATTTGTATTTTAAGGGTGAGGATATCTTTCATTAGGCTAAAATGATTGTCCAGTGAATAAATTTCACAATCATTTTGTTTTGCGTTTTGGACGATTATTAAATCTGGTATACCAACACCATTCAATCCATTTTTGAGGCATTTGTATTGATACTCAATGATTTGCCCCCAATTAATGGACAAATTCAACCTGTTGATATTTAGCAATAAATTGGTCAATTTTCTTTGATTTCGAACTCTTAGGAAGGGTATCAGCTCCGCCAGAATTAGATCATTTGTTATAATGAGATTTTCATCAATTAAGAAATCAAGTATTTCAGAATTATTTCCACTCCTGAAATACTCAACCCATACTGAAGTATCGACTAATACTGACATTGACGCCCTCTGATTGCGTTTAAATCAATGTCCAAATCGACTTTTCCTTTAAATTCTTTTAACTCCGCAATTTTTGATTTTCTGATTAATTCTTCCAAGGCTATGATGATGACTTTGGTTTTTGTCTTAATATGGGTGGCTTTCATAGCCTCATCTAATAAATCTATAGGTAAATCAAGCGTTGTTCTCATAATCGGTTCTCCTTATCCTTTATGCATAAAAATATCATATTGTGCATAACGTATCAAGTTTTACATGCCGAACATTTACATCACCAGCACCCAGCGGCTTTTTGCTGGGTGTCTGCGTGAATGCGGTGGTGTACGCCCGGCATGGGCGTGAACTTATGGGGTGAGACTTCCACTGAGCTCAGCCGAAGTCAAGTCCCCTATACGTGAAGCCTGCTAATATGGTGAACATATTAGCAAAAGTATTAGCCGAAGGCAAGGGCCTTTCCGTGAGGAAGGGTCTGAAGGAAGCCGGAGTGCAAAGCTATGAGCCGACGGACAGAAACAGCATACAAGGCCAAGTTTCCGGGTAAGTTAGCACAACATAACGAAGCCCGGGGTTCAGGAGATATGGTAAATGCTGCGGTTGTGTAGCGAAAGTTCACGTTCTTATCCGGGGAGATCTGCTCGACATGCAGTTCGCAT
>JAUWQS010000524.1 GCA_030610915.1 Pseudomonadota bacterium
TCAGGCCATCTTTAGCCAATCCTCAATCGCAAAATCCTCGAAATAGCACAACTATTCCTCTGCTTTTGCTCAATCGTATCGACTAAATCTAACCTAAATCTGAGCGCCCAACCGTAACACCTATTCCCTGACAGACCCTTACCATGGATCAAGAGCAACATTTCAAAAATGTAATCCTCTATTTATTGAGCTGATACGTAATTTCTTTGTACTTAAACCTATCTGTGTGAATCTGTGTGAATCTGTGGCTGAGTAGTTACCGCAACTCAAGACCCTCGGAAATCTCTCTGCTAATATTATCGGCCATTTCAACAGGATCCGCGGCCGTTATTATCGGTCTGCCAACTACGATAAAATCCGACCCCCTCCTTATGGCCTCCCTCGGAGTCAATGTTCTCTTCTGGTCATCCCCGGCAACTTTTATACCCATCATATCCGTTCGTTCCTCGTGGTGGCCGGCCGGCCTGATACCGGGCGTTACTATTATAAAATCATCTCCACATAACTCCCTTATGGAAACCACATCACGCGCAGATGCCACAACCCCGGAAACCCCGGCATCCCTGGCAATTCTCGTCAAATTCAACACAATATCTTCAATCGCTCCGCTAAAACCCAGCATCTGAAGATCATCATTATCAAGACTGGTTAAAACGGTTACAGCAAGGACAAAGGGCATGGGAGCGCCGATCTGTTTCACCATTTTCCTGACTGACTGTACCGTGTCCTCCATCATCCTTTTTCCGCCGAGTGCATGGAGGTTAAACATGGAAACACCGAGTTTCACCGCTTCCCTGGCCGCCCCAATAACCGTATTGGGGATGTCATGAAACTTCAGGTCGAGAAAGACCTCCCCTCCCATTTTTTTTATCACCGACACGATATCAGGACCATAGTGACCAAAGGCCTCCTTGCCAACCTTAAACATCCCAACATGATCTTTAAGGAGTTCCACCCACTCCAATGTCCTGTCGATATCCTCTCCAATATCAAGGGCAAATATCAGTCTTTCCTTTGCGTTCTTATTCAACTTTCCCCTCACCTTCAGGAATGCTCACATCATCTTTCATCGACTTCGTCCCTCTTTTCACGACATCAAGAAAATCAGGTTTGGCGTAAGTAACCTTTTCTGCAGCTATCTCTCTGAGGGCGACCACTATCTCCCTGTTTGTAACTCCATCAATAAGTGGCTTTGACCCCTTGCATAACTGTTTCGCCCTTTGACTCGCTAACAACACAAGGGCAAATCTATTTCCTCCTTTCTTCAAAGCATCTTCAATGGTAATTCTTGCCATATATCTCTACCTCCAACAATCAAGTTTTGAGTTTCTCGTTTCGAATTTCGAGTAAATAGCCTAACCCGGACAAGCCGGAACCGGAAGTCGGAAATCAGGCGGGTGGCATGGACAAACTCGTTTGTCCGTGCGTAATTATTCAGGCTGAAAGCTCAAAGCTTTTTGTTGGGTTTCGTACCTCAACCCAACCTACA
>JAUWQS010000195.1 GCA_030610915.1 Pseudomonadota bacterium
TCTAAAGGTGAAAATGATGATCGATGAAAAACCCTGGGGGGGTAGATTCAATGAACCCACCAATAAGCTGGTGGAAGAATTTACCGCTTCTATTGAATTCGATAAGCGCCTCTGTCAATATGATATTGAGGGCAGCATTGCACACTGTATGATGTTAGCCAGACAGGGTATAATTTCCGGTGAAGAAGAAAAGAAGATAGTTGCAGGCCTTAAGGATGTTCTCCGGGACATTGAGGCCGGGGAAATTACCTTCTCTCTTGATCTCGAGGATATACACATGGTCATTGAAAAGACCCTGGTAGATCGCATTGGAAAGACGGGTGAGAAGCTGCATACCGGCAGAAGTAGAAATGATCAGATATCCCTTGATATAAGACTATATCTTAGAGATGAGATTAACCGGATAACCGGTTTGATCATGGCTCTCAAGT
This sequence comes from Pseudomonadota bacterium, assembly GCA_030610915.1. The sequence continues at coordinate 432 of JAUWQS010000195.1, forward strand.
CCTCTATTCTTGCCGCCGCAAAAAAAGAAATTGATACCATCCTGCCCGGTTACACCCATCTGCAGAAGGCACAGCCTGTGCTTTTATCCCACTACCTTCTTGCTTACCGGGAAATGTTAGACAGGGATGAGGAGCGATTGAAGGAATGCTGCCACAGGGTCAATGTCATGCCTCTGGGTTCCGCTGCCCTGGCAGGCACCCGGCTGCCGATTGACCGGGGGTATGTAGCCGAACTGCTGAAATTTCCAAAGGTTACCACAAATAGCATCGATACCGTATCGGATCGCGATTTCGTAGCCGAATTTATCTTTGATGCGGGTCTTTTGATGATGCATATGAGCCGATTCTGTGAAGATATTATAATCTGGTCAAGCGGGGAGTTCGGCTTTGTGGAGATATCCGATTCTTTTACCACCGGCAGCAGTATTATGCCCCAGAAAAAAAACCCCGATGTTGCCGAATTGATAAGGGGAAAGACGGGGCGTGTTTATGGAAATCTGATTGCTATCCTGACTATGATGAAGGGCATCCCTATGTCCTACAACAGAGATATGCAGGAAGACAAGGAACCGCTCTTTGATACAGTCGACACGGTAAAGGGATGTCTTCATGTGCTCTCGGAGATGATAGGAAACTTAAAATTTAACAGAAAAAGAATGCTGGAAGAGGCCGCCCGCGGATTTTCCACTGCCACGGACGTCGCCGACTACTTGGTGATGAAGGGTGTCCCATTCAGGGAGTCTCACAGGATAACAGGACATCTCGTGCGCTACTGCCTTGAAAAAAACAAGGTGTTGTCTGCCCTGACTATCGAGGAGCTGCGGCAATTTTATGCCGGCTTTGATGAAGAGGTCTATCGATGTTTAACTGTGGAAAATTCCGTGAACTCAAAGAAGAGTTATGGCGGCACAGCAAGGGAATCTGTTTTGAAGAGGATCGAGGAACTGGAAGATTGACGGATGATTATTAAAAAGAATAGATTATCTCTTGCTCTCATGATGACGGTGGTCTTTTTTTTAGCGGCGCTCATTTCCGGTTGCGGTAAAAGGGGAGACCCTGTCCCGCCGAAAACTACAACAGCGAAGGCAGTTTCCGACCTAAAAGCCATGATTGTTGAAGGGGGAATTGCACTTGGTTGGAATGTGCCCGAAAATAGTATTGATGCTGCGGGTTTTAAGATATACAGAAGTGAATTGGAAACAGGGGGTAATGGTTGTCCCGGATGCCCGCGGGAATATTCTCTAATTGCCGATCTTTCCTGTCGGGATCCGAAACTTGTCAGGGATGATGAAAAAAAGACAGGTTATCTTGATACAAATGTTAAGATCGGTTGGTTATATTCTTATAAGGTTGTTACATGTAACTCTTCAGGGTATTGCAGCGGCGAGTCAAATATTGCGGAAATTATGAACAGGTAATATTACCGTGAACTATTTTAATTACGTGGGCAATAAACTCTGGTGTGAAGAGGCGCCCATAGATGAAATTGCAAGTGATGTAGGCACACCTTTCTATCTGTACAGCCACAGGACCCTGACACGCCATTTTCGCGTCTTTGACGCGGCCTTCGTTGAGATTCCCCATATTATCTGTTTTTCCGTCAAGGCCAATTCCAACACGGCAGTTCTCAGGATATTTGTCGGGGAAGGAAGCGGGATGGATATTGTTTCCGGGGGTGAACTATATCGAGCGCTTCAGGCAGGCGCCGATCCCAAAAAGGTAGTTTACTCAGGTGTTGGAAAGAGAGTGGACGAGATAGAATATGCCCTCCGGGCGGGGATACTTATGTTCAATGTCGAATCCGCTCAGGAGCTTGAGGTTATAAATGCCTGCGCAGGCAGAATGGGTAAAAAGGCGGGGATTTCTCTGCGGATAAACCCTGACATAGATCCTATGACACATCCTCACATATCGACCGGTCTCAAGGAGAACAAATTTGGAATAGATATTGACAGGTCTTTAGATGAGTACCGCCAAGCGAAGAGACTGGAACATATTGATATTATAGGGGTCGATTGCCATATAGGGTCCCAGGTAGTAGAGATTTCTCCCTTCGTGGATGCCTTGAAGCGTTTAAAAAAGCTTATATTCCTTCTCGGAAGCGAGGGTATCGAGATAAAATATCTTGACCTTGGCGGCGGTCTCGGTATCACCTATGACAGGGAAAGTCCTCCTCAACCGGAGGATTACGCAAAGGCGATTATCAATGCCTCAAAGGATATCGACTGTACCTTTATATTTGAACCCGGAAGGGTAATCGCCGGCAATGCCGGGATACTGGTTTCCAGAGTGCTCTATGTAAAGAGCGGCGTCGGCAAGAACTTTGTCATTGTGGACGCGGGGATGAATGATTTAATACGTCCCAGCCTCTATGATTCTTACCACCACATTCAACCCGTTTTTTTAAGTGATCGGGAGGATTTTCTTGCCGACATTGTCGGGCCGATTTGCGAATCGGGTGATTTTCTGGCAAAGGAAAGAATAATCCCCAGGTTAAACAACGGGGACCTCATCGCAGTGATGAGCGCAGGCGCCTACGGTTTTACCATGGCATCAAATTATAATTCGAGGCCGAAGATACCTGAGGTTCTGGTGAAAGACAACAGGTATTATGTTATAAGAAAAAGAGAGGAATATTCCGACCTGATCAGGGGTGAAGAAATCCCGGATTTTTTGAGCTGATACGTTGGAGGTGAACCTGCAATTTTTGTAAGCGTTCACCGCTTGAAACTTGAAATTGGAAAGTAGAAATTTGGGAGAGATGAAACGAATTTACGAGTTGACAGACTTCAGCGTGAGCTCAGTCGAACCGCTCAGTCGAGCCGTACAAAAGTATGAAGGCCAAATTTCCAATTTCCAATTTCTAATTTCAAGTTTCAGTGAACCGTTACCCCAATACTATAAAAAAGGAGAAATTCATGTTTAAAGGAGCAATTGTGGCGATAGTTACACCTTTTAAAAACGGAAAGGTGGATGAGGAGGCGTTGAGAGAACTTATCGAGTTCCAGATAGCAAGTGGCACCGATGGGATAGTCCCCTGCGGAACTACCGGCGAATCTGCCACTCTGTCCCATGAGGAACATGACAGGGTTGTTGAAATAACTATAGAGGCGGTCAGCAAACGAGTGCATGTAATTGCCGGCGCCGGATCCAACAGCACCCGGGAAGCGTTAAGATTGACGAGACATGCTTATGAGGCTGGGGCGGATGGGGCATTACTTGTAACACCTTATTATAACAGGCCAACACAGGATGGACTATATCAGCATTATAAAAAGATAGCGGAAGAGGTTCCGATTCCGATCATTCCGTATAATGTTCCAAGCAGGACAGGAGTCAATCTTTTGCCGGAAACGGTTGGCAGGCTATCCGAGATCGACAACATTGTCGGTATAAAGGAAGCAACCGGATCGCTGAAGCAGGTGAGTGAAGTTATAAAATGCTGCGATGATGATTTTGCTATTCTATCAGGTGACGATTTTACCGCCCTGCCTACACTCGCTGTTGGGGGAAAGGGCGTTATTTCCGTTGTTTCAAATGTGGTCCCCGCGGACATGGCCGGTATGATCGACGCCTTCGAGGCTGGTAATCTATCCGAAGCAAAAGAGCTGCATTATAAGATGCTCCCCCTGATGAATGCGCTCTTTTTCGAAACCAATCCTGTTCCTGCGAAGGCAGCTCTGTCCATGATGGGAAAAATCGAATACGAACCAAGACTTCCCCTGAGCAGAATGTCCGACACAAACTATGAAAGATTGAAAAAGGTTATGTCGGATTACGGAAACTTGATAGTATAGGAAGAATTTCCATTTCCGAGACGTTGAATTAGCCGCTGATAGACGCAGATTAACGCGGATTAATTTTACTTTTTTGTCCCATTTGCGTTTATCTGCGTGTATCCGCGGCTGAATTAAGGAGGCTCTAATATGATTAAAGCGGTTGTCACAGGGGCTGCCGGTAGAATGGGAAGCCGGATAATAAGCCTCATATCCGCAGATGAAGGCATAAAATTAGCCGCCGCTG
>JAUWQS010000470.1 GCA_030610915.1 Pseudomonadota bacterium
AAAGGGCTACGATCCACAATCACTCTTACATACCTGGGGTTGATCCTATTTATTGAGCTGATACAAATTATTCTTGTTGTCACCTCTTTGTGCCCTGGTGGCTACCTGATGTGATAGAATTTCTCCTTACGGTCCGATAAATCCGCCGGGAGACTGACATATAATCGTTTTAAGTTTTGTATCTTTCATTATGTCATAAACTATCTTCATATCCTCAGAGGTGGTTCTTGGGATATGACTTCTAAATGAGGGTTGATAATCGTTGATTGATGTCTGGATAGCAGGGTCGATGTCATATATTCTTTCCCCCATACTTCTTATTTCATCGAGAGAAATCAAATCCCTGTTATATGGAATCCCGATCCCGACAAATACCTTTTCTCTGTAACGCTGTCTCAAGTATTCTACCGCCGCCCATGCAATCTCTTTATATTTGTAAGCCAGGCTGCCATCTTTTAATCCTGTTATTCTCATAAAGGTATCGGTATCGAGAGCCTTAAGGTCTATCCCGATATCCGTCATTCCTGCATCGACAAGCTCATCTATATAATCTCCGGTAAGCAGTGATCCATTTGTATCGATATGGAAACGAGCATTCCTGTCGTGGCATAGTTTCCTCAATTCTTTAAGAAACCGGATAAGCCACGGCCGGTTCAAGGTTGCCTCGCCTCCCGAAATCGTCATCCTGTCAACTCCATAATAAGATGCTCTCACCTCTGACATTTCGGCTGCTGCCTCTTTCGGTGTTAGCGGTTCACCTTTCCCCGCGAATGCAAAATACCAGTTTTGGCATTGCGGACACCTGAAATTACAGCCCGCTGTATAACATACTATCTCAATGATATCGTCAGGATCCTTTCTGAGATACCAGGGCGTCCCAACTCCTCCGGTTGGATGTCCCTTAAAATCCATCACGATCCTTCTTGGAACGTGATCTGCCGATAATTTCGTTTTAATCTTCATGCCGGCTCCGGCAGCCGTCGCACATAATGGCCTCACCTCACTATCAACTTCGACACAACAACTTCCACAGCCTCCAACCTCACATGGTGCAAACAGATCCGCCTCTCCTGGTAACTCGCTGAATCTGTAACCGATTTCTTTGAGCGCTTCTTTTACACTTATTCTTTCAGACACAAAGGCTGATCTGCCATCGACCACGATCTCTATTTTACCCTCTCTCTTCTCTTCAATCATTTCAATAGCCTGATTTGGGCAGGCCAGGGCGCAGGCGCCGCAGCCGATACAAATATCCTCTTCTGCGCCAGGACAGGCGACAATAGCGGAACAGGCGCCGCATTGTGTGCATTTTTCTAATAAATGGCGGGCGATGTATGACATAAATTCACTTCAAAAAATAACTACTCAGGTGGATAGGCTGAAGGATGTTGGATTAGGTTATTTAGGCTGTAGGCTGTTAGTCCCTTAGTCGTAAAATTCGTGCAAAAATGGCAAAAGAATTTAAGTAACTTCTCAATAAATCAGGGTAGGAGAGGGGAGGGGAGGGAAGGTTTTAACCTCCCGATATGAGTGACTAATGTCGCCCCTACACGAATTCATTGAGATATTACGTTGGTTGTTTTGTAACCCCCGAACCGTAAACCTGAGTAGTTACCTGCCTTTCAGCTTTTCCGGTTTGTCCGGGTTAGGTTACAAAAAACTAATAACCTTCAGTCTAAATAGCTTCAGCCTGACTATCTGCGTAGTTAGTGCCTGAACGAAAACTACGAAATATGGTTTTTCAATTTTGTTTAGAGATTTCCAACTTGCTGAGATTTTGTTTTTTTTAACTCAAAACTCGAAACAACAAACTCGAAACTGTGCCTGAACGGGGTTTTCGTTCAGGCAATAGTTACCATATTTGTAAGCGTTCACGGAACGTTGAAATTAGAAAATAGAAATTGGAAATTGGACCTTCATGCTTTTGTACTGTTGATGAATGTATTCAATTTTGTTCCACTTATCAAAGTTGTGCCAGATCATATCTGATAACGCTTCTGCCG
>JAUWQS010000218.1 GCA_030610915.1 Pseudomonadota bacterium
GATTGAAAAAACATTGGAGGGATTAAATGAAATTAACGGGTTCACAAATCTTTGTTAAGTCCTTACAGGAAGAGGAAGTCGATATAATCTTCGGTTATCCGGGCGGCGCAGTCATTGACATTTATGACGAACTTCATAAAACCAACTTCAGACATATTCTGGGCCGTCATGAACAGGGCGTAGTGCATGCAGCCGATGGGTATGCGCGAGCTTCCGGCAAGGTGGGCGCCTGTATAGTTACCTCAGGACCAGGCGCCACCAATACTGTTACCGGCATTGCCAACGCATACATGGACTCCATTCCCATTGTTGTCTTTACCGGCCAGGTCCCAACTACATTAATTGGGACCGATGCCTTTCAGGAGGCCGATATCACAGGTATTACAAGGCCATGCACCAAACATAATTTTCTCGTCAGGCGTGTTTCCGATCTGGCCGAAACAATCAGGGATGCCTTCCATATTGCCCGTTCCAGACGTCCTGGCCCCGTGTTGGTAGATCTTCCCAAAGATGTTATGCAAGCTGTAACGGATTATGAGCCTGTTCTCAGGCTAAGTTCAACCGATCCCGCGCATAAGCCGGACTTAACAAGGCTGCCGGATCTTCTCGACCTGATGAGCGTGGCGAAGAGGCCCGTTATTTTATTGGGCGGCGGTGTTATTCTTGGGAAGGCATCGGATGAACTTAGAGAATTTGCGCGAATGGTCCGGATTCCGGTAACCTCTACTCTCATGGGTCTGGGGGCATTCCCCGGAACCGATCCCCTGTGGCTCGGCATGTTAGGTATGCATGGCACATACTTCGCCAATATGGCAATAAGTAAATGCGATGTCTTGATCGCGATAGGAGTCCGGTTCGATGATCGCGTGACAAGCAAGATAGATACCTTTGCCCCCAATGCAAAGGTTATTCACATCGATATCGATCCTGCATCCATAGACAAAAATGTCAGGACAGATATATCCATTATCAGCGATTGCAAGCCCGCTTTACAACTCATGAACAACCTGATAAAGAACAAACGATTTGTTGTGCAGGAAGGGCAGCATGATGACTGGATCAAGCAGATATCGCAATGGAGAAGCGAGGGGCCTCTGACATATTGTCACAGTAACGATGTGATCAAACCTCAGTTTGTAGTCGAAAAGCTCTATGAGATCACGCAAGGCAATGCCATTATTGCAACCGAAGTGGGACAGAATCAGATGTGGGCGGCTCAGTTTTATAAATTCGATTACCCCAATACCTTCCTCTCCTCGGGAGGTCTGGGCACCATGGGTTACGGATTTCCTGCCGCAATCGGCGCGCAGCTCGCATTCCCCGAAAAACTGGTTGTGGATATTGCGGGGGATGGGAGCATACAAATGAACATCCAGGAGCTGGCTACTGCAGTGCAGTATAACCTCCCTGTCAAGATTGTGATCTTGAACAACGGTTACCTCGGCATGGTCCGTCAGTGGCAGGAACTGTTTTATGAAAAACGTTATTCGCATACAGATATGACCTTTCAGCCGGATTTTGTAAGGCTGGCTGAGGCTTACAACGCAGTCGGGCTGAGGGCCACCAGACCGGAGGAGGTGGAACCCGTGCTCAGACAGGGCCTCTCCACTCCAAGAACAGTTATAATGGATTTTCATGTGGCGCGCCAGGAAGGCGTTTACCCGATGGTGAGGCCTGGGGATTCAATAGCTGAAATGGATCTGGGGGGACGGGAGATGATAAACTGAAGTAACCGTTCATGGTTCAAGGTTCAAGGTTCAGAAATTGTAGGTTTACTTCCAACCCTGAACTCTGAACCGGACAAGCAGGAAAAGCTCAAAGGCAGGAGGGTGGCATGGACAAACTTGTTTGTCCGTGCGGAACTTCTCAGGCTGTGGGCCGAAGCCTATTTAGTGTCTGAACGAAAACTAGGATTTTTCGTCAAGGTCAAGGAAGATCAAAATTTTAACCGCAGGAATACATTGAGTATTTCGAGGATTAAAATTTTTATCTGACGCAGAAATTGGCGAAAAAGACAGTTTTCGTTCGGGCACTATTTAGGCTGAAGACTAAACAACCTGAGTAATTACAGAAAGGTAAGGATATGGAGAAAAAAGCGCATATAATTTCGCTCCTGGTCAACAACAAGCCGGACGTGCTTGCCAGGATTTCAGGCATATTGGGTGGACGCGGTTACAATATAGACAGTCTCTGTGTGAACACTACAATGAACCCTGAAACCTCAAAAATTGTCCTGACGACCACAGGAGATCAAACCACAATCACAAAGATTGAAAAACAGTTAAACAAGCTGGTTGATGTCCTTCAGGTTTCCGACTTAACAGAGAATGACTCCGTTCAGAGTGAGATGGCACTTGTCAGGATGAAGTTGACGAAAGAGAATAAACCGGATATCCTGAAAGCTGTCGAGACATTAAAAGCCAGGATACTGATTAAGGAACAGGTTTGTTGCATCATAGAACTATCGGGAAAGCCGGATGAGCTTGAAAGCGCGCTGGCCCACCTGAAACCCATGGGTATTGAAGATACTGTCAGAACGGGAACGATCGCCCTGAAAAAATAAAGAGTAACTATTTGGGTTCACGGTTCACGGTTCAACGGTTAAAAGCTATCAACCCCTGACCCCTGACCACTGAACCCTGACCACTGAATCTCATAAGGAGAAAAACATGTCAAAGATCAATATCGGCGGTGTGACGGAGGAAATAATTACCTCGGAAGAGTTTACCCTTGAGAAGGCCGGAGAGGTATTAAAGAATGAAACGATAGCTGTGCTTGGTTACGGTGTTCAAGGTCAGGGCCAGGCGCTCAACTTGAAGGATAATGGCATAAATGTCATCATTGGACAGCGTGAGAGCGAAGAGTTTTACTGGGAAAAGGCGCTTAAAGACGGGTTTGTTCCCGGTAAAAACCTTTTCCCCATCGAAGAGGCGGCAGAGATGGGAACAATAATCCTGTTTCTTCTTTCCGATGCCGGTCAGAAGATGGCATGGCCTGCCGTCAAGAAGCGCCTTAAAGAAGGAAACGCCCTCTATTTTTCACATGGCTTTTCTATTGTTTACAAAGATCAGACCGGTGTGATTCCACCGGACCACATAGATGTGATTATGGTCGCCCCCAAAGGAGCAGGACGCACGGTTCGCTCTAATTTTCTGGCTGGTAGCGGCATCAACTCCAGTTACGCCATATTTCAGGACTATACCGGAAAGGCCGAAGAGAGAACGCTCGCCCTGGGCATTGCCATAGGCTCAGGATATCTCTTCCCCACCACCTTTGAAGATGAGGTTCACAGCGATCTTACAGGGGAACGCGGCGTGCTGATGGGCTGTCTCGCCGGCATCATGGAAGCCCAGTATTACTTGCTCAGGAAGCACAACCACAGCCCGAGTGAGGCATTCAATGAAACGGTGGAAGAGCTGACACAGAGCCTTATAGGGCTCGTTGGTGAAAACGGCATGGATTGGATGTATGCCAATTGCAGCACGACGGCCCAGCGTGGAGCGCTCGACTGGAAAAACAGATTCCGCGATGCGGTAGCGCCCGTTTTCGATGAACTATATGAAAGAGTTGTCTCCGGCAAGGAGACGCAGATTGTCCTCGATGCCAACAGCGCCCCAGATTACAGGGAAAAGTTGCAAAAAGAACTAAGTAATATGAAAAATATGGAGATGTGGCAGGCGGGAGCGGCAGTCCGCTCCCTCCGACCGGAAAAACGCAAAAAGAAATAGGTATCCACTCACCGCAGAGAGCGCAGAGAACGCAGAGACGGCAAAACAATTAGCTTATGATTAACTGGCGGGCGGGTGGCATTGACAAACTTGTTTGTCCGTGCGTAGCTCTACTCAACTGTGGGCTATTAGACTGAAGGTAGATAGGCTGAAGGCTATTAGTCCCTTAGTCGTGAAATTCGTGCAAAAATGGCAAAAGAAATTAGTAAGCGTTCACCGCTGAGCTCGCAGAGAGAGCAGAGAAACTATTCTTGTAAGCCAAGAGCTAAGATCGTTAAATTGTTGAGTCGTCGAGTAGTTGAGTGGTTCAAAGACATTCACCATTTAACCGGCTAACCCAGACAAGCCGGAAGAACTCAAAGCTGAAAGCCTGTATCCGTTCCCTGCTTGAAATTGGAAATTCAGGAGAAAAGCA
>JAUWQS010000520.1 GCA_030610915.1 Pseudomonadota bacterium
CGATCGCTTCCTTTTCTAAAGGCCTCCATGGCCTCTTTATATCTCCCCGACTTAGACAAGACCAGACCCAGGTTGTTATAAACCCTGTTCCTCGAGTATCCGGTCTCTAATGCTTTATAGAAGGCATTGGCCGCCTTTTCGTATTCCCCCGTCATAAGGAAGGCCATGCCAAGATTATTATACAAAAGTCCCTCATCCGGCATTAGAAGGATGGCCGCAGAGTATTCCTGAACGGCCTCTTTATATCTCTTTTTGTAGTCGCAGATAATACCCAGAAAATTGTGAGACTTCCAGAGATTCGAATCCAGTTTGACAGCTTTTCGAAAATTCATTTCCGCTTCGTCATATCTCCTCATCCGGAAAAAAGCCTGTCCTGCCCCCCCATAAGCCGGAGCACACTCAGGGTCTATTTTAACCGCCGCTTGAAATGCTTTAACGGCGTCCTCATTCATTTTCCCAAGAAGAAGTGTTAGTCCTTTTTTGTAATGAACCCTGGCATTTTCTGGATCCAGTCTCAGGAATTTTTCATATTGCACAAAGGCCATGGGAAGGTTGCCTTTCTCCAAAAAGGCATCGCCCGACATCTCAAGTTCATCACCTGTCATTTCAGGGAGCTTTTTCGCGGCGGAGGAATCGTAAGAAATCGAAGATTCACGAACCAGGGGCGAATCATCCGACAATATCCGGTCTTCCTGCATCTGTCTCAATTTCTGCGGAGAGATATCCCCGTGTTTGTTTCCCCTCCACAGATTCTGCTCCGATGCGGCGCAACCCAATATACTCCCGGTCATAAACCCAAGAGCTATGATCAGCGGGAAAAGGTTTTTTTTCTTGTAACTATTCAGCCACCGATTTACGCGGATTATCACTGATATTTTTTCTTTTATTATCATATACAAATCTTTTGAACTCCGGTTTTCTACACACGGTCCACATCCGGTCAGGACAATAAATCCTCAAATTCGCTCATAAAAGACTTTTTACGATACTGTCAATATTTGTAATTTCTTTGTATCTAAACCTATCTGTGTGAATCTGTGGCTGAATAACTACACAAGACCAGTACACTACCCATTAATTGTGAAAATAGCAAATTTTATTGGAAGAGGGGCACAAATTTATTGTAAGAGAACATAAAATCCTGTAAAATTATAGGGTAGTCTGATGCCGGGAGCGTCGTCGCGCTGACCGGCTAATGACGGGGGTGATTTTCGTGAACATTGTTTTGACAGGTTACCGCTGCACAGGAAAATCGACAGTGGGAAGAAGGCTTGCCGAAAGGCTGCGGGTTTCCTTCTGTGACACTGATGAGCTTATAAAGAGGCGGACCGGTGAGACCGTTGCTGAAATCGTTGAAAAAGGCGGCTGGGGGGCATTTCGCAAAGAAGAAAAAGAGATTATCAGAGGCCTTTCCACCATTAAAGGGAGCGTTATCGCCACGGGTGGAGGAGTGGTCATGGATGAAGAAAACCGTAATATCCTGAAAGAAATTGGGACTGTTGTCTGGCTTACCGCCGATATC
>JAUWQS010000313.1 GCA_030610915.1 Pseudomonadota bacterium
TCCGCAAAGGTCTCAGAATGATATGCGGCGTAGGGATAGATCTTGTTGAGGTTCAAAGGATAGAAAATATCCTGAAAAGGTGGGGAGAGAAATTTACCGGCAGGGTGTTTACGGAAAGTGAGATTGAATACTGCCGGAAGCACGCACACCCCGCCATCCATTATGCGGCAAGATTTGCAGCCAAAGAGGCTTTTTTGAAGAGCATCGGAGTCGGACTTGCGGGCGGTTTGAGAATGAAAGACATAGAGGCGCAGAACGATCAGCATGGAAAACCGGTTTTAAATCTCCATAACAAGGCAAAGGTTACTTTAAATAAAAATGGCATATCCACCACAGTTCATCTGAGCATTTCCCACACCGCCCGGTATGCAACCGCCGTTGTCATATTGGAAACTCAGGTGGATAGGCTGAAGGCTGAAGGCTATTAGGTTGTTTTTCCTTCAGCCTAACCCGGACAAGCCGGAAACAAGAAAGGGTTCACGGTTCAACGGTTAAAAGCTATCAACCGTGAACAGTGAACAGTGAACAGTGAACCTGAGTAGTTACGAAGACGATAAATTGGACTTAACCCTGATTTCCGAAAGCGCCGAAGAAACTCAGAATATTGGCAGGATAATCGGAGAAGGCCTGAGCAGCGGAGACGTTGTCGCCCTCACAGGCGAGCTCGGCTCGGGAAAAACCTGTATTACCCGTGGTATTGCCAGAGGCATCGGCGTGCCTGAAGAGTATCGGATAACAAGCCCGACATTTACCCTGATCAATGAATATCCCGGAAGAACCACCCTCTATCATGTAGATGTTTACAGATTATCAGGTTCTCAAGATCTAAAGGATATGGGATATGAAGAATATTTTTATGGTGATGGCATCACCGTTATTGAGTGGGCTGATAAGATAAAGGACATTCTCCCTGAGGATGAGGAGCGCCTCAACATTTTTTTGAAATACATTAATGAGAACAAAAGAGAAATCAAAATTTCCGGTCGGACCGATGAGATAGAGAGAATTACGGTTCAAGGTTCAAGGTTCAAGGTTCTTAACCCCTGAACCCATAAAAGCATGAAGGTCGAATTTCTATACTTGACACGGTTGTAACTTGCGTTTCTGTCATTCCGAACGAATGTGAGGAATCTTAAGATTTCTCCTTTCAGTCGAAATGACAAATAAGCTCAATTTGTGGCAGTGCGGAGTATAATTTCTAATTTCAACATTTCGTAAACGCTTACAGCAGGTGAAACATGGCTCTGATTGTTCAAAAATATGGGGGCACCTCGGTGGCCGATACCGAAAAAGTAGAAAATGTAGCCAGAAGAGTCATCAATACAAGAAAAGCAGGAAATGATGTTGTCGTTGTGGTATCCGCCATGGCTGGTGAGACGGACAGACTTATTGCTCTTGCCAATAGCGTATCCGGCAAACCGGATGAAAGAGAGTATGATGTTCTTATCTCGACAGGCGAACAGGTTACTGCCTCCCTTCTTTCCATTATTCTGAACAGTATGGGTTGCAGGGCGAGATCATTTTTAGGTCATCAGGTAAAGGTGATCACCGATCAGAACCATCAAAAAGCAAGAATTCTCAGTGTTGATACGGAAGCAATCGCGGGTGAACTCAGGAAGGGAACTATTGTAGTTGTTGCCGGGTTTCAGGGTGTTGATATGGAGGGCAATATCACAACCCTGGGAAGAGGCGGGTCAGATACAAGCGCCGTGGCGCTGGCAGCGGCTCTTCAGGCCCAAACCTGTGAGATATATACGGACGTTGAGGGGGTCTATACGGCAGATCCAGACCTCTGCCCCGGGGCAGGCAAATTAAAAAAGATTTCCTATGATGAGATGTTAGAGATGGCCAGCGCCGGAGCAAAAGTGCTTCATCCCCGTTCGGTAGAACTGGCAAAAAAATATGAAATTCCTGTACATGTAAGGTCCTCATTCAATAACAATGGAGGCACTTTAATAACGAAGGAGGACAGAGAGATGGAGAGAGTGGTTGTATCCGGCGTCACATACGACAGAGATCAGGCAAAGGTTACCATTGTTCATGTTCCCGACAGACCCGGCGTGGCAGCCCGCCTGTTTACCTCCCTTTCGGCCCAAAATATAGTGGTCGATATGATCATTCAGAATGCAAGTATCGAAGGCTATACCGATCTGACATTTACAATATCAAAAAGAGATGTCGGTGATGTTCAAAAAATACTTAAAATAGTCGTTAAGGATGTGGGAGCGGAAAGGGTCGAATTAGATGAAAACATCTCAAAGATATCCATAGTAGGAGTCGGCATGAGAAGTCATGCGGGGGTTGCCTCAAGAATGTTTTCCGCTCTCGCAGACGAGGGAATAAACGTCATGATGATAAGCACATCGGAAATAAAGATATCCTGCGTTATAGAAGCAAAATATACCGAGCTGGCCGTCATGATCCTTCATGACGCCTTTGGGCTGGAAAAGGAAAGTCTCTAAAATGTTATACGAAGGTAACTACTCACGTAGTTAGTGCCTGAACGAAAACCTCGTTCAGGCACGGTTTTGAGTTTTGGGTTTCGAGTTTTGAGTTAAAAAAAGAAAGCAATCTCAGCGAGTTTGAATTTTCTAAACGAAATCGAAAAACCATATTTCAGGGTTTTCGTTCAGTACAGCGTTTGAGCAATAGCGAACAATCTGATATCATTGAGATTCTTCGTCGCGGAGTTTATCCTGAGTTCCAGATTCTTCGTCGCTTCGCTCCTCAGAATGACATGGGCGAAGGGCTCCCAGAATGACATGGGCGAATGACTCCTCAGGATGACACTGCGTGGACTTTTTGCGAATGCATCAAACTTATAGCGATGCTCTGTTTTTTGCTTTGAGCTTTCAGCTTTGAGCTTTTCCGGCTTGTCCGGGTTAGGCTGAAGGTACTTGAAAAACACAATTGTGGCGCTTTGGCGGAGAAACTGTTAGACTGAGCTCACGCCGAAGTCTCACGCCGAAGCCATTTTTGCCTGTCTGCATGCAACGCACAGGCAGGCAAGAACTTTACGACTAAGGGACTAACAGCCTTAAGCCGTAATAGCTCAATAAATAGGGGCAAACTCCGGTATGTAAAAGTGATTGTGAATCTTAGCCATTCACGGCTTGAAATTGGAAATTAGAAATTTGGGAGAGATGAAACGAATTTACGAGTTGACAGGCTTTGGCGTGAGCTCAGTCGA
>JAUWQS010000139.1 GCA_030610915.1 Pseudomonadota bacterium
TTTCAGGTTTAATGTCTGAGGAGTGAGCAGGTAAAAGCTTATCAGCTTGTCACTCGTTTAATCTCTCTCAAATTTCTACTTTCCAATTTCAAGTTTCAAGCCGTGAACGGCTACGTTTTTTTACCTCATGCTCACTCTGTATACCTGTTTGAAATCTGTGGCGCCGTTGATGGCCTTCAATAATCCATCTTGGAGGAGGGTAACCATCCCCTCGGAAATAGCCGTGTTACGCATTGCTTCAACCGTCTCATGTCTTTGAATCAGACTTTTGATCTCATCTGTGGCAATCAGCAGTTCATGGATAGCCATCCTCCCCCTGTAGCCGGTGTTATTACATTCACTGCAGCCTTTTGGACGGTATAACCTGAAGTCATTACTATATTGGATATTAAGTTTTGAGAATGACTCTTCCCCATAGCCACGCGCCAGTTTATCGTACTCATCCTTTGAAGGATGATATTCCTCCTTGCAGTTACCGCAAAGTGTCTTTAGCAGTCTCTGCGCGAGTATGCAAAGGAGTGAATCGGCAAAGTTCAAAGGGTCTATACCCATGTCAAGAAGCCTGACTATAGTCTCAGGTGCGCTATTGGTGTGAAGGGTGGAAAAAACAAGATGTCCGGTAAGTGATGCCTCAACACCGATTTTAGCGGTTTCAAAATCCCTCATCTCTCCGACCATAATTACATCGGGATCGGCCCTGAGAAAGGAGCGCATGGCGTTGCTGAAGTCAAAGCCGATCTTGGGGTTGATCTGTACCTGGCGGAGGCCATACTGTGTGATCTCAACAGGGTCTTCCGCCGTCCATATCTTCTTTTCCGGTGTGTTTATGTGATGCAGCGCGGCATGGAGGGTTGTGGTTTTACCCGACCCGGTAGGACCAACAACAAGAACCATCCCATAGGGTTTTCGTATTGTTTCCACAAAGTTTCCATAGTTATTGGGGGACATATTCATCTTTTCAAGAGGCATGGCTTCCCCCTTGGGAAGAAGTCGCATTACCACATCTTCCTGCCCACCCTGTGTGGGCATAGATGCTACGCGCAGTTCAATTTCTCCTCCTCCCCTCCGCTTGAACTTTATCTTACCGTCCTGCGGAAGTCTTCGCTCTGTTATATCAAGGTTGGACATTATCTTGATCCTCGATATGATTGCCGACCTGTAACTATATGGCACCCTTTGGTAGATCATACAGTCACCATCAACCCTGAATCTTACTTCAACATTTTTCTTTTCCGTATTTGGTTCGATGTGGATATCAGAGGCATTCCGTAAGTATGCATCGTTTATAATCTTGTTAACAAGCTGCATGATCACACTGTCCGATTCTGTAACTACTCCATCACCCTCTTCCTCTGGAGTTTCATCCTCATCCTCAAGCATTCCAAGGATATCACCAATGGATGTATCGCTCCTTTGAGATTGGAAAAAGTGATCGATAAACTTCAGTATATCTTCCTTTATGGCTACATTGTATTCAACCAATTTTGTTTTAAGAAGATTTTCGATCGTATCTCTCTTCAAGATATTGTTAGGGTTATCCACAAGCACCCTGATCTTTCCTTCTATTTTTTCCAGGGGAAGCCACAACTCGCGGTAAAGATATTCCTTCCTCAGATTTTTCAACAGGTCCCCTGGAATAGGATACTTATCGCTGAATGGAATAAATTTACAGCGGTAAAAAATCTCCAGGGATTTGCCTATCTCCTCTTTTGATATCTTGTATTTTGATATCAGCAGGTTTTCTATGGTTACTTTGTTCTCCTTCGCTTCATCCCATAAATCTTCCAGATCTTTCTCCTTAATTAAACCTTGACCTACAAGATAATCAAATTTCGTTTTTTTCTTCCCTGCTATCTTCTGCTGATTGTAAAGAGCAATCCCCAGTACCTCAGCAATATTTTCGAGGAGATCCTGACTATCAACAGTGAACTCTGCCTCGTCCTTGGTATTAAGTAACTGTATCGCGCCCATCAAGTTATTTTCATGTAAAATGGGCGCAACGAGAACCTGGGTGGTTCTGATACCCGATTTCTTGTCCCAACCGGAATCAAAGACGAGCTTCATATCTATACTTCTCAATTCCTCACTGTCATAGGCATCAGATATATTCACCATTTTTTTGTTGTTGGCTGCATAACCTGCGATACTTTCATTATTTATCGGCAGTCTTATTTCTTTTAGTTTTGATCCCGCCAGGTACAACGAATAAATTTCGTTTTTTATGTGATCTGCCACATAGATGGTAAGTGAATGGGCATTAAAAAGGCGCAAAATATCATCTTTAAAGTCCACAATTATCTGTTTTATATCTTCAGCGGAGTGGATACGATTAGCAACTTCCTGAACGGATTTGTGAAAACGGAGTTTTTCAAGCAGCTCCGATATCTGCGCCCTTTCTGTTTTGTTATATTGTCTTGTTCCTGATAGAGACATATTCATTTGTATTTATTTACCCATTCGTAAAAAAGTTAGTTACTACTCATGTAGTCAGGCTGACGCTGTTTAGACCGAAGGCCGAAAGAAGGCGAAGAGTACGATTGCCGCACTTTGGTGGAGAAACAGATGATTCGCGCACCAAACATGGCTTCAAAATGCACCATATCCCCGCTTTTCCTACACATTCAGTCAATCCACCTGAACAGTTACTTAATAGGTTTTGATAGCGTTGTCAAAAGAAAAGCAAGCAGATGAGGATTTATGATCTCTTTTTCAATCAGTCCACAGGGGAATTCTCCTACTGTGGAATGAAAGATATGCCATGATCCTGAATTAACTTGACAAACAGGTGAAATCTTTCTAAATTTAAAAGATGTGACATCGGAATTAGTGTACCGTGGCATTGATTGGTCTTTTTAACTCTCCTTGAAAGCGGTGGAGGCAAAAAATCATTTCAGGGAGGATGCGACAACAGGAGTCTGTATCGATGATTGTTATTACAGGAGGCGCCGGGTTTATAGGCAGCGCGTTCCTCTGGAAGCTCAACTGCGAAGGTATTGATGATGTTATCGTTGTAGATAGCCTCGGCACGTCGGATAAATGGAGAAACCTTGTCAAAAGGCAATATGCAGACTATCTTCATAAGGATGATTTTCTTGAGATGGTATGCGGGGATAATGTTCCTTTTGATATCGATGCAATCATTCACATGGGAGCATGTTCTTCCACTACCGAACGTGATGCGGACTATTTGATGGAGAATAACTATCGTTATAGTCGCAGGCTTGCCGGGTGGGCTGTGCAAAATGGCGTCCGTTTTATCTATGCCAGCAGTGCAGCGACCTATGGCAACGGGTCGAAGGGGTTTTCAGATGATGATGAGGTGTCGGTGACACTACGCCCCATCAATATGTACGGATACTCCAAACAGATGTTTGACCTCTGGATACTCCGAAACAAGCTGAAGGATAAGGTTGCGGGCGTTAAGTTTTTTAATGTCTTCGGGCCTAATGAGTACCATAAGGGGGAGATGAAAAGCGTAGTGCATAAGGCCTTTCATCAGATAAAGGAAACAGACAGAGTCGGTCTTTTTAAATCGTATAGGTCTGAATTCAGGGATGGGGAACAGAAGCGCGATTTTGTTTATGTCAAAGACTGCGTCAATGTCCTCTGGTGGCTGCTTGAGAATCGTGACATAAACGGGATTTTTAATCTGGGGACGGGTAATGCCCGCAGTTGGAATGATCTTGCGAATGCGGTCTTTTCCGCAATGAATCAAATATCTCGGATTGACTACGTTGAGATGCCTGAATCAATTCGTGATCAGTACCAGTATCTTACTGAGGCAAAGATGGATAAACTCGGCGCCGCCGGATATCCCGTGTCTTTTGGTTCACTTGAAGATTCTGTTTATGATTATGTTATTAATTATCTAAGGAAAAGGGACAGGTATCTGTGATTGGTAACCGTTCACGGTTCAGGGGGTTTACGGTTGCCCCGGTAGCTGAAAAGCATGACTGGACAGAATCCATGATCTGGTCACCTGCCCTGGAAGGCAAGGATGATCTTCAACAATTCAAAAATATTGGCTGAGGATTGAGAAACCTGGGCACAGTGAGTAAGGAAGGTATAAAAATGGAATCAATAGAGTTCACTGCGAATATTCAGAACAAGATTATCAAACTTCCTGATGAATACAAAAATCTACCGAAAAAAACAAAAGTTAAAATTATGGTAACACTTTAACTTAAAGTTCCTGAGTCAATTGCTACTTAACCTACTGCTATTATAAGTAAAAAATCCGCATCATGTCATTCTGAGGAGCAAAGCGACCTGTCTGCCGCGCAGGCAGGCGAATTACTCAGGTGGATAGGCTGAAGGCTGAAGGTACCAGAAAAACACGATTGCCGCACTTTGGCAGAGAAACAGCAGATTTTTGCATCAAACATGGCTTCAAAGTGTGCCGTATTTCCGCTTTTTTTCCTTTTAAAAATCCGTCCTAACTCCCGACAGACGGCGAGCAATCAGGGCATTGTGGATCACGCTCAAGTCTGACCTCTCTGAATTTCATACTGAGACCATCAAAGATCAAAAGCCGGTTTGTCAGCAGATCTCCACTTCCCACAATATATTTTATTGCTTCCATTGCCTGGAGACATCCGAGAGCCCCCGCTGTGCCCCCTAATACAGGAAAGATTTCCGAAGGCGGGGGATCAGGAAAGATACATCTCAAACAGGCTGTCTTGCGGGGAATTATTGTAGTCATCGTTCCCTCTAAGCCATAAATACCACCGTAAAGGAAGGGGACACCTATTTTTATAGCAGCATTGTTCAATACATATCTGGCAGGAAAGTTATCCACAGCATCCAGGATCAGGTCACAACCATCCACAAGTGGCGAAACAGTCTCTTCGGTTATTGTTTCAAATACGGCCTCCACCTTAATATCGGGGTTTAATTTTCTTAACTTTAGTTCCGCCGCCTCGGTTTTTTTTCTGCCTATATCCTCGACCCCGTAAAGAGGCTGCCGGTTCAGGTTACTCAGGCTCACCTCGTCTTTATCCACAATCCGGAGGTTTCCCACACCGGCTATCGCAAGGTAAATAGCAAGAGGCGATCCCAGCCCGCCTACTCCGGCTATTAGAACCCTGGCCTGCTTAAGCTTCTCCTGCCCCTCTGTTCCAAGGCCATCAATTCTTATCTGCCTGTCATATCTCTCTCTTTCTTCCCGGGTGATCATGTCTATATAGTAACCGTTCAGGGGTTCAGGGTTCCCTCATTCTTTGTTGTGCCGGCGTAGCCACAAAGAGCTCTTATTAATGTAAATATTAAATTTGATGCACTCGTAAAAAGTCTGAAAAACACTCTTTTGTCATTCTGAGCGATAGCGAAGAATCTAATATCATTGAGATTCTTCGTCGCGGAGTTTATCCTGAGTCCCAGATTCTTCGTCGCTTCGCTCCTCAGAATGACATGGGCGAAGGGCTCCTCAGAATGACATTGCG
>JAUWQS010000038.1 GCA_030610915.1 Pseudomonadota bacterium
TTATAGAGTATACATGAATTCCATGTAGCGGAGACCTTTAGGTCTCCATTCTCTTCTAAGATAAGGTTAAAGATTTCCGCTATGTGCTACGTGCCGATGCGTGTGGAAGGCTAAAGCCTTCCGCTACATATACTGTGTGCAATTTTGACCGGCTCAAAAAGCGTAAGCTATTGCCGTATTGAGTATATTTAACGAGGTCTGCGAGTTAAAAAAAGAGAGCAATCTCGCTGAGATTGTCTTCTTTTTTTAGCCCAAAACTCAAAACCGTGCCTGAACAACGTTTCCGTTCAGGCACGGGCTACAATAAATCCAACTAATCTCCATGGCCTGCCGGCCACAACAAGGCATGAAAATCCCGCGATTACTCACGTATTTCATCATATCGGCTCGAAATACCTGATATCCATAATGTGGCCTTCTCTTTCGTCTTTCCAGACGGCCTTTACCTTCATCCCTGTTTTGACTGTTTTTCTGACCTTTTCAAAATCCTTCAGGTCAAAACCACCGATCAAGTGGAGGAAATTGACATCTGCTCCGTTCAGGCTGATCAATGCCCCGATGAAGGGAGGTTCAGTCGGCATACCAAAATATCTATAATTGGTGTAACTCCAGGCTGTGAGTGTGCCTTCCTGTGAAATCTCGACCCAATCATTCATATCCACAAAGCAGCGGGGGCAAAAAGTTCTGGCTGGGACAAGAACCCTGCCACACTTGGAACATTTGGTTCCATATATCTTTTTTTCCTTCATTCCTTCGAAAAACCTGGTCCAGGTGGCGCCATAAGCCAATTCATAAGGAAGTCTGATTTCCGTCTTAATCGTTTTAAATTCCTTCGCCATAATTATATTCTCCCTTCCATCCTAACCCGGACAAGCCGGAAGTTCAAGGTTCAACGGTTCAACGGTTAAAAGCTATCAACCGTGAATGATTACTAAATTCTTTGTAACTACTCAGGTAGTCACATGATTTCTTTGTATTTAAACCTGTCTGCGTTCATCTGTGTGAATCTGTGGCTGAATAATTACAATTCTTTTGCCATTTTTGCACGAACTTTACAATTAAGGAACTAAAGTTCTGATCCGACTATCATAATCCCGTTAAACTGATCTACTCCACCCATGGCATGACTCAGGGCCAGCTTCGCACCGGAAATCTGGTGGTCCCCAGCCCTTCCGGTAACTTGCAGGGCCGCCTCGGCCACCCTGATGAGCCCGGTAGCCCCTATCGGGTTTGTACATAACGTTCCACCGGATGGGTCACAAGGCAATTCCCCGTCCCTCGCGAAAGTACCCTTCAGAACCAGATCAGGCGCCTCGCCGGGACCGCAAAAACCGAAGCATTCATAAAACATCATCTCCTGGAAGGTAAATGGATTATAAACCTCGGCAACATCAAGCTCTTTTCTTGGATCTTTAATCCCGGCCTGATCATACGCCTCTCTCGCCGCCTGGATTGCGCTTTGCCATTCTGTCTTGTCGCTGTCGCCAAAGTAATATTCATCGCCCCTGTAACCTATACCTTTTACCCATGCTACTTTCCTGCCCAGTTTCCTGGCCGCTTCCTCCGATGCAAAGATTACCGCACAGGCGCCATCAGAATTAGGACAGACATCCAAAAGACGAACAGGATAAGTGACTACCTTGGCATTTTTGATATCATCTATGGTGACTTTTATTTTTACATGTGCGTAAGGATTGTCAAAAGCGCTGTCATGATGGGTCTTCGATATGTAAGCAGCCGCATCTCTCACCTTCTCCTCAGAGATTCCGTAACGATCGGCCCACTCCTGAGACTGCATGGAAAAGACACCAGGAGCGCCGGCTATGAAATACCTCTGATAAAAAGGCTCCGCAACCGTCGTCATCGTGGCCTGACTGTCCCCTTCATTCATCTTCTCATGACCCACCGCCAGAACTATATCCGCCATGCCTGAAGCTACCCAGTAATATGCCGTATGTGCAACGGATATACCTGTTGAGCCACAGGTCTCTGTCTTCATGATCGATTTCCCGACACCTTGCATTGCATCGGCAAAATAGAAATGGGTCAGCGCCACCCCCTCCATCATGGACGGCATCGTTCCGGAAACTACTCCATCTATATCATCAGGGGTCAGCCCCGAATCCTCAAATACCCGCAACACCGCCTCTCTTATTAAATCAGGATAAGATACATCCATTCTCTTCCCGTGTTTCGTCTGTCCCACACCTATAATTGCAACCGGTCTGCCCATACTAATCACCTCCTAACTTCCTAAGATAGCAACAGCGTGGCACTGCCCGGCAAAACCATGAGCGCCGTGGGCTAACGCCATCTGTACCTTTTTGCCAACCTGCCTTTCGCCGGCCTCGCCTCTGATCTGCAAAACCACCTCCGCTGCCCGCTGCAGCCCTCTGGAAACATAAGGATTATTGGCCAGAACACCGCCGGATGGATTGACGGGAATATCTCCATCTATCTGCGTCGCCCCACTGTCTATCAGTCTTCCTCCCTCGCCCCTATCGCAGAAACCCAAATCTTCGCACCACAAAAGCTCCTGGAAGGCATAGGGCTCGGTGACCTCAGCCAAATCAATATCTTTACGAGGATTTTTGATCCCAGCCATCTTATATGCCCTGCCGGCAGCATTCTTCAACTGACCGTCAAGCAGATCCCTGTCACCAAAATTAAAAGTGTCGAGAGAACTGCCATAACCCTTAATCCAGACAGGTTCCTTCGTCAGTTTTTTAGCCTTCTCTTCCGATGCCAAAAGCAACGCCACCATCCCCTCAGACTTTGGCGCAATCTGCATGGCGGTCAAAGGATCGATGATCCGCTCGGAATCAAGAATATCCTCTACCGTATATCTCCCCTTTTTATGGGCATACGGGTTTCTCAGGGCATTCCCCAGATTCTTCACTGCCACTTTCGCGCACTGCTCCTCCGTAATACCACAGCGCTCCATATAAAGCCTCATCTGCAAGGCCGCCGCCACAGTCTCATTCAAACCAACTCCCCTCTGATAAAAAGGATCCGTATACATGTAAGTACACGTATCATTCGGCGGATTCTCAGAACCCTTGCAAAGACCGATGACCAGCGCCGTATCGTAATGTCCCGACATGATACGCATCATACCATAGGCAAGCGCAAAGAGTGATTCCCCGTCCTGACGGGAACCGCTCTTCAAGAATGCTGCAGTAGTCTCCCAGTAATAAGCATTCGCACAGGATATACCACCATGAAATATATCCGATGCTGCGCTTACCACTGTTCCCACCTCATCTCTCGTCATACCTGCCTTATCCAGTACCTCTTTTGTGATCCTGTACGCCTGATCGTAAAAATTGTCCTTGGATTCGGCGCCGGCGTTCTGCGCTACCTCCACAATAGCAACTCTCTTTGCCATATCGTCACTTCCTTTCCGGTAATCCAAACCTACCGATTCAATCCTGAACCAGGATGCTAACCCCGTGGCTTTCTACCTGCCAGAAGCTTTGAAACAAACACGATTGCATCCTCCCCGCGTTGATTTTTTATAACATTTTCATATTCTATGACCCCCCGCATGTCATTCTTTTCCGTCAAACTTTTTACTTTGACCTCGCAATGTATGGTGTCGCCAATCTTTATTGGGGCAGTAAATCTGACCGACTCCATCCCGTAAAAGGCTATAAAGCTCTTAGGGAGAAATACATAATGTCCCAGCCGGAATATCAAAGCGCTGCCCACCGTCAATCCCAGCATACCATGCGCAATCCTCTCTTTAAACGGGGTCTTTGCGGCGAACTCGATGTCTGTGTGCATTGGATGCCAATCACCTGTGAAAGCCGCAAACAACACTATATCGGTTTCAGTTATTGTCCTGCCTTGCGATACAAAAATCTCTCCCACTTTGTAATCTTCAAAATAGAGCTTCTCCATATATTTCACCTCCTTTCGAATAATAAATGGCGACTGTTTCGTAAAAAGTCAGATTTCCCCTCCCCTGGTGGGAGGGGATTAAGGGAAGGGTGATGTAAGTGGCTGAAATAACGTTGTATTCACCCTCACCCAAACCCTCTCCCATCGAGGGAGAGGGAGCAATTTCGACTTTTTTACGATCTCATCAATGGTAACCATGACTAATAATTGACCTTATCCAGCCCTTTCAAACCGAAAATCTGTCTTGCCTCATCCGGAGTAGCAGGATCAATGCCAAGCTCTCCGGCAATACGCGCAATCTTTGCCACATGTTCGGCATTGCTCTTTGCCATTTCACCTTTTCCGAGATAAAGATTGTCCTCCAGACCAACACGGACATTACCACCAAGAAGCAGCGACTGGGTACAGACAGGGAACTGCTCGCGACCGGCAACACAGACTGAAAACTCAAAATCGCCTATCAATCTCTTAGAATAATCAACCAAAAACATCAGATTTTCCGGACCCGGTGTAAGCCCGCCAAGGACACCCATAACATACTGAAGGTAAACCGGCTTTTTGATATATCCCCTCTCAATCATAAAAGCCACATTGTTGATCATTCCGGAATCATAAACCTCAAATTCCGGCTTGGTTCCATTCTCGTTAAAAACCCCGGCAAACTCCCTCATTGATTTGAAGGTGTTTGGAAAAATGAAATCCTCCGTCATGGCCAGATACGGCTTCTCCCACTCAAATTTGAAATCCTTATATTTGTCCAGCGCATGAAAGAGGGCAAAATTGATGGAACCGGCATTTAAAGAGGCAAGCTCAGGTTTAAAAAGAGTAACGGGCATTACACGCTCCTCGGCCGTCATGCCAAAACCACCACCCGTGGTGATACAGACAACCATATTACACCTCTCCTTCACACTGGTAATCACCTCTCTGAACAGATCCATATCAGCAACAGGTTGCCCTGTCTCCGGATTACGGACATGGATATGAGCCACTGCCGCTCCTGCTTCATAAGATCTCACCGCTTCATCTGCAATCTGCTGAGGGGTTATCGGTAAATATTTGGACATCCCCGGGGTGTTGATGCTACCTGTGATAGCTGCCGTTATAACCGCTTTACTTTTCATGTTTTTTTTAGCTCCTTTTTGTTAGGTTGTTTAGGCTGAAGGTAAAAAAACAGTGGTCCGTGGTCAGTGGTCAGAAAATACTGTTTACTGACCACTGACCACATTGATTTGTTTGTGGTTTTTTCCCACTCGACTACTTTCCCACTCGACTATGTAACGAGGTCTAAACCATAAAATATTTTTCCGATTTATCAGACTTGACTCTCCCTTCTGCTTCCAGCCAGAGAAGGTGACTCTTTGTAATAGCTACTCCAGGGAAAAACCGGGAGTTCCCACTGAAAAGTTTGAGCGCCAACTCTGAAAGTCTCTTCGGTTGAGATCGTAATTCACTCATAATCTCTTCATTTCTATTCAGCAATACATCTCTCATTTTTTTGAAGGCCCCACCCGTGTCGTGGATGATACCCCCATGGGACGGAAGTATTTGATTTAAAGGAAGCTTTTCCATCTTATCCAGACTTTCAAGGCAGCCAATGGCCCCTCCCCCTGAAGGACAGTACCAGGGAGTGATCTCTCCAACGACATCTCCTGAAAAAAGCAATTTGTTATCAGGATCGTATAATGAAACGTGTCCCGGACTATGCCCTGGGGTATGGATGACTTCAAGATTTAGTTTTTCTGTCCGTATCACATCTCCTTCTGAAATAACTCCATCCGGTTCCATAGAACACATGGGGCATGATTTAGTATCAAAGAGATCCAGAAGATCAAATGATCCAGTCTCCTTAACTTTCAAAAAATCAAAACACTTTTTTGCCATGGGGATGTCGAACCTCTCTTCGAGCAAGGCAGGATTCCTTGCCGCGGGGGCCTCTATCCTGGAAATCAGTGTTCTGCATTTGATTGAGGATAATAAATTGGCGGCTCCTCCCATGTGATCAGGGTGAGCATGTGAGAAAATAACCGTCTTGAGATCTCTTGTTATGTCAAACCCGTTTTTACTCAGGAATTTGACAAACTTGAGATAAGATTCGTGATCACCATATCCGCAGTCGATCAAGATGAATCCCTCCCCGTCCCTGACAATATAAGAATTAGCAGGGCTGGGCCACATTGGATTCCCGGGAGATACCAAAAATAATGTATCTGGTATTATGGTAACAAAATCAAATTGCATTTTTTCAGGCGGCGAACAAAAGTTGGTTGGCAGGCACAGAGGCCTGCCCCTGCGACCGTTTAACCATTTAACCTTTAAACCTTCCAGCTACGAGCTACAAATCATTGTCGCAGACTGATAGTCTCTAACCTAAGCGATAAAACTGATTAAAATATAGGTAAGCGTTCACGGGTTCAAAGGTTCAGGGTTCAGGGTTCCATTCTCGTCCCCGGACTGTATCTGGGATGCGAATTTACGAGAAAAGCGTCAGCTTCGTCAGGCCTAATCCAAAATCTGGAACCAAACTGGCAATTACTTGGGGAAAGGAGCATCTTTAACGAGGACTTCGGGCCTTCAATTCCTTCTTTGTCCTGAACCCTGAACCTGTGAACGGTTACGGAGGAAGATACTATGCGTGTGGCAATGTACTATAATAACAGAGACGTGCGGCTGGAAGAGATGCCAGCGCCTGAGATCGGCTGTGGCGAGATACTGGTAAAGGCAATAGCGAGCGGCATCTGTGGAAGTGATGTAATGGAATGGTATCGTATCAAAAAGGCTCCGCTTGTTCTGGGCCATGAGATGGCGGGAGAGATAGTCGAGGTGGGAGAGGGCGTTGAGCGTTATAAAACCGGAGACAGGGTATTTATTTCCCACCACATTCCCTGCAATACCTGCCATTATTGCCTGAGAGGATATCATACCTGTTGTGAGACTCTACACACCACAAACTACGACCCTGGTGGTTTTGCCGAATACATAAGGGTTCCCGCTCTCAATGTGGACCGTGGCGTGTTCCCGCTTCCCGATGAGGTCTCATTCGAAGATGGTGTGTTTATCGAACCGCTTGCATGCGTTATTCGCGGACAAAGAACCGCGAATATCCGGCCGGGACAATCTGTGCTGATCCTCGGCAGCGGCATCTCCGGGCTACTTCATCTATTGTTAGCCCGCGCCCTGGGCGCGGGACGGATAATTGCCACGGACGTTGATGAATATCGTTTGCGGATGGCACGGCAATTTGGGGCGAGCGCTGTAATTCGCGCCCATGAAGATGTCCCTGCCCGGTTGCGTCAGGTCAATGACGGAAGACTCGCCGATCTTGTAATTATCTGCACAGGGGCCCGCCCCGCTTTCACACAAGCGCTGCAATCCGTGGATCGTGGAGGCACCATCCTCTTTTTTGCCACGACAGAGCCGGGTATCGACCTTCCGGTTCCGGTTAATGAATTCTGGCGCAATGAGATAAAACTGATGCCCTCTTACGGCAACAGCCCTCTGGATGCCATAGAAGCAATGGAGCTGATTCGAGCCGGTCGCGTGCATGTGGATAAGATGATCACGCACAGGCTGAGCCTGAAAGAGACAGGGCTGGGTTTCCGGCTTGTCGCCGAGGCAAAAGAATCGATAAAGGTAATTGTTGAACCGCAAAAATAGCTCGATGGAATAGGAATTTCCATTTTTCATTAAGTATTATTGTTTTATCGGTACAATGTAGGGGCGAATCTTGTATTCGCCCTAATCAGGGCGATCACAAGGATCGCCCCTACGGGAAAGCAATATAATCACGGCCTGAAAGTCCGCCCGAAGGGCGCTAATTTCATGGAAACGCTTTTTATGTCAGGTTCACGGTTGGACACATCCTGGGTGACATAACGGGCTGACAGCTCATCTGTTCAACCGTGAACCTTTGAACCGTGAAACGGCTATCAAAAGCCTTTCCGCTTGAGTCTCGAATAATAACTCCCCGATGTGTAAATGGCGCCCAGGGGATTGTGCCCCATAACCCTGTCCTTGGCGGCCAGAACTGTCGTTGGCGCCTCGGCATATTTGAAAAACAGAGAATCGTGTCCGACGCACAGGCCAAGCACTATATTGAAATGTGTCTCTGCATCATTGACGACCTTGGCCTGAAGAATCGGATTGCACATCGCCTCGTATTTCCCTATACACACCTTTTCATCATCCTTAATGTCTATCTCTTCCTTGGGAGTCGAACCAACCTTGCATATAACTGAAACTACCTCGAATCCCTGAGATTCCAGTACCTGAGCAGTGAGCTTTCCTTCCCTCAACAACCCTACACAGAAAACAAGGCCCAGGCGGGTATATCCCATCTTATGGGCAAATTCGCAGATCTCCTGAATTCTTGGCTTCGTTGGGTGCAAGATATATGGACTTTGATCCCTGCCGGCGTAGCACTCCGCTTCCTGTATCGAAGCCTGTCTGGCAAATTCCAGGACATCCTTCTTGCGATACTCTTTCCTCGCCTCTTCAACGAGTTTTCTCTTGCTCAGGGTTGGACACCCTTTGGGTCCCTTTCCCTGCGGTCTATTGCATGCCCTTTCGGCAAATGGCAGCGCACAATTGGCGCAATCTGATAAAATGTTGTTTGACATTGCTAAAACTCCTTTTTAGGCCGAAGGTTTAGGTAGAAGGTTTTTAGGCTGAAGGCTGTTAGGGCTGAAGGAATATTAGTCATATCCACCTTCTACCTTCAGCCTATACACCTAATTATACCCCTTTCTTGCCCACCTTCAAGGTAAAAATGATCTTGCAATCTCTGATCGTGTGGTTTAGACTCCGATACCTATTTTGGAGGAGAGATGATATGCACAACCCAAATTTTAGTTCAGGGCCTTGCAGCAAGAGACCAGGATGGAGTTTTGATAACCTGAAGGATGCTCCCCTTGGGCGTTCCCATCGTAGCGCTCTCAGCAGGCAAAAGTTAAAAAAGGCGATATATGAAAGCAAAAAGCTTTTAAGAGTTCCGAAAGATTATTTGTTAGGGATATTTCCCGGATCGGATACCGGCGCATTTGAAGCTGCCATGTGGACGCTTCTCGGTCCCAGATCTGTTACTGTGCTTGTGTGGGAAAGTTTCAGCGCCGGCTGGGCTAACGACATCAGGAAAGAATTGAAACTTAACCCGACTGTTCTCGAAGCGCCTTACGGTAAGATACCGGACTTGAAAAAAGTTGACTGGGGTAGTGACGTGGTCTTTGTTGCCAACGGAACTACCAGTGGAGTCAAAATTCCTGACTGGAACTGGATTCCACATGAAAGAGAGGGTTTGTCGCTCTGCGATGCCACAAGCGCGGTATTTGCGATGGACATTGATTGGTCAAAAGTCGATGTATTGACTTATTCCTGGCAGAAATGTCTTGGTGGTGAAGCCGCTCATGGGGCGCTTATCTTAAGTCCAAAGGCCATTGAAAGGATAGAATCCTATGATCCTCCCTGGCCGATGCCAAAGATATTCCGAATGAAAAAGGGGGGAAGTGTCAACCGGTCTATCTTTGAAGGGGACACCATAAATACACCGTCGCTGCTCTGTGTTGAAGATTATCTTGATGTGATCAAGTGGGCCGGCGATATAGGGCTGGAGGGTCTCATCGATAGAAGCAAATCTAATCTCAGTGTAATAGAAGAATGGGTTGGAAAGACAGACTGGATAGATTTTCTTGCTGAATCAAGAGAAATCCGTTCCAGCACCTCTGTTTGTCTTATGATTACAAGCGCTAAATTCAAGTCCTTTTCAGAGGAAGACAGAGCAGGCTTCGTTAAGAGTATTGCAGGCAAGATGAGCAAAGATAATATTGCTCATGACGTAAATTCTTACAAGGACGCCCCTGCCGGATTCCGTTTCTGGTGCGGTCCAACCATTGAACCGTCGGATATAAAGACAGCTATTGAGGCATTGGAAAGATTATACTATGATGAGATCTCTCAATTGTGAGGGTGTAACTACTCAGGTAGATAGACTGAAGGCTGAAGACTGTTAGTAAAAGCGGGAATACTGCACACTTTGAAGCCATGTTTGATTCAAAAATCTGCTGTTTCTCTGCCAAAGTGCGGCAATCGTGTTTTTCGGGTACCTTCAG
>JAUWQS010000419.1 GCA_030610915.1 Pseudomonadota bacterium
TGTATCTGCTACTAAGAATCCGTAAAGAATTGGCAAAAAGAGGGTAACACTTTCTTCTGGAAAATTAAAGGAGGAAGTGTGATGGAAAAGAGGAATCATTTTACGCAGAAGCAGAAGCTGGATATCCTGGAAAGCGCAAAGGAAATTGGGATAAAGGAAGCCGGCAATTTAGCTGGGATTCATTACACGACGGTATATCAATGGCAGCGCAAGCTAAAAGTTTTGGGAGAGGAGGCATTTTTAGCATACCTGCCAAAATCCCGTGGCCGTGGAATCAAAAAGGTCACCGAGGAACAGGAGAAGGGAGTTCTTGAGACCTGGGAACGTTATTCGGGATTTGGACCAAGTCAGGTGCGAAATCAATTGGGGACAAACAACGTAAAGTCTTTGACAATATATACGCTATGTTAGCGCCTTAGAACATTACGAGTAGTTTTTTAACTCTTGAGACATGAGGGAGGCACAGCCATGAAAGCAAGAAAGATTAAAGACCGTATTTACTGGATGGGTTCTGTGGACTGGGACAGGCGTCTGTTCGACTCTCTTGTCCCCCTACCGGACGGAACGAGCTATAACGCCTATCTCATCGAAGGGAGCGAGAAGACTGTTTTGCTGGACACGGTTGATCTTCCCATGGCCGATGAACTTCTGGAACAGCTTGAGGGCGTCTCCAAAATCGATTACGTCATTTCGCACCATGCCGAGCAGGACCACTCCGGAACAATTCCACAGGTTCTTGAAAAATATCCCGACGCAAAGCTGATATCGACACCCAGGGCAAAGGGGATGCTTATCGATCTTCTGCAAATACCCGAGGAGTTCTTCATAACCGTCAAGGATGGTGAGACCCTGTCTCTTGGTGACAAGACACTGAAGTTTATCCATACTCCCTGGGTCCATTGGCCTGAGACCATGGTAACCTATTTGGAAGAAGACAGTATCCTTTTCAGTTGTGATTTTTTCGGTTCCCATATCGCGACGACCGATCTCTACGTTACCGATGAAGGACGCGTCTATGAGGCCGCCAAGCGCTACTTTGCCGAGATCATGATGCCCTTCCGGAACGTGATCGAAAAGAATCTGAAAAAACTCGCGCCTTACGATATAGAAATGATCGCTCCGAGTCATGGACAAATATATCCCCGCCCGGCATTTATTATTGATGCCTACCGTGACTGGATACTCGGCCCTCCCCGAAACACAGTTGTCCTGCCTTACGTATCAATGCACGAAAGCACAAAGCGGATGGTCGATTATCTTGTCTCTGCCCTTGTGGAAAGAGGTGTCGGGGTCGAGCAGTTCAACCTGGAAGTAACCGATATAGGAAAACTCGCCATGGCCCTGGTTGACACGGCTACAATCGTCGTTGGAACCCCCACAATCCTGGCAGGCCCTCATCCTTACGCCGCTTATGCTGCATTCCTTGCCAATGCCCTTCGGCCCAAAACAAGATTTCTTTCCATTATCGGTTCTTATGGATGGGGAGGGAAAACCGTGGAAACATTAGCCGGAATGATCCCCAATCTCAAAGTGGAGGTTATAGATCCTGTCCTTTGCAAAGGAGTGCCTTCAGAAGGTGATTTTAATGCCCTGGATGAGCTGGCTGCCGCTATTGCGGAAAAGCACAAAGAGCACAATCTTATTTGATTTTATCCGGGGACATGACCCGATTTAGTTTCATCAAATCGGGATCGTGTCCCCAGACAAGAGAGGAGAATGATCCATGAACGCACAAGCCCTGCATAAAATCAGTTACGGGATGTATATTTTGACATCCGGAAATGACAACAAATTTAATGGCCAGATCGCAAACTCCGTTATTCAGGCAACTTCGGAGCCTGCCACGATTGCTGTATGCGTGAATCATGACAATCTGACGCATGAGTTTATAGAGAACAGTAAAGTCTTCACACTCTCGACCTTATCGGAAGATACCCCCATGAGCCTCATCGGCAACTTCGGGTTCAAGTCCGGTCGGGATATTGACAAATTCAAGGGGATCAAATTCAGAACAGGCCGGAATGGTGCTCCGATAATTCTGGACTCCGTCGCAGCTTTCCTGGAATGTGAACTGATAGATCAGATGGATATCGGTAGCCATACCATGTTTCTCGGCAGAGTCATAGACGGAGACATTTTGTCAGACAAAATCCCGATGACGTATGCCTATTACCATACCATCAAAGGCGGCAAGGCGCCGAAGAGTGCGCCGCATTACATTGAAGCTGAAGAATAAATTGACATTAAGGGTCTGTCAGGGAATAGGTGTTACGGTTGGGCGCTCAGATTTAGGTTAGATTTAGGCGATACGATTGAGCAAAAGCAGAGGAATAGTTGTGCTATTTCGAGGATTTTGCGATTGAGGATCGGCTAAAGATGGCCTGAAGATGAGATGCATAAATGTGATACTTATTTCCTGA
>JAUWQS010000104.1 GCA_030610915.1 Pseudomonadota bacterium
CCCCTCTCTCCGCCAAATCTCATCTTTGTCCCTGCATCACCTCCTTTATATTATGTTATGATTTTTAAAACCCTTCGACAGGCGAGACGCCTGTCCTACTACTGTGTTGTCGCATTGTCAAAATGAACCCAGTAACCCTTATGCGCCCCATCCACATCCAGCGATACATAGCAGCCCGTGTTGGTAAAGGATATCGACGTGAATGTCGGGGACAGACGATGGCCGTCTATGGGGCTGCCGGCGGCGATATCGCCGCTGAAACTGTTGAAATTCGCCGCGAGAGAACCGGTCATATCCGCCGTTCCGAACTTCACGCTCTTCAGGCCGCGCGTCGCCGGATCGGCTATATTTTCAAAGACCGCCTCAGCATAGATGCCCGCAACGGCCAGGTCTTCCGTGTCCGAGCCGAGCTGAACATTTGTCCAGTCCTCGTCCCAGCCTGTCGTTGTTCCATCATCATAGTAACCAAGCTTAAGGGAGTCTATATCCGTATATGTCCAGGTATTGATGTCAAGGTCGGCACGGGCGACTCCGTTAGCGAGGGTGAAGCTGGAAAACCCGTAGGCAACGATACCTGCAAGGTCTCTATCGGCCAAAACCGCCATTTTCGCAGATGAAGCCGCCGGAATGAGCAGCATCAGCGCCGATGCAATTAGAGACACCCTCCAAAAGGATACTGATTTTTCTCGATCGGCCATTTTGCCCGCCCTCCGCACATCCCTGAGCCGGTTTATAATGCAACTGGTCATAAAACGTGAATCGTTGAACCGTGAACCGCTGAACCGTGAACCGTGCCCCTCTGCCCTGCGCATTTACGCATTTATATATACGCAATTTGTATGCCAAAAAAAGAAGAAATCCGGGGAAAATACCTCAACTTATTGATATTCAAAGAAAAGAATCTTCCACCCCCTTCCGGGCAGGGATCCTCATCCTGAAAAAGATGTGTGATTTTTTGTCTTTTTGTGTAATATTCTACCTATTTATCCTGAGAATGGGTATCTTTCGTTTGGTTAGTGATTGGGTTGGTTTTAAAAAGGTTGACAGTCTCGTAAAAAGTTCCGCTATGCCGACCTGTCTGCGTGCTGGTACACACAGGCAGGCACGTCGGCATTACAATGGAACAGAAATTTACAAACTGAAAAAATCCCCCCTGTCCCCCCTTTACAAAGGGGGGGATTCAATGAAGTCCCCCTTTGTAAAGGGGGATATAGGGGGATTTTATAACACCAAATTATGCATCGTATTGAGTTTGTAAATTTCTGATGGAAAATAACTTGCTTTTAATGCCGGGTTGCATTCATTTTTATAGACAGTTGACAGACAGGCGGGACGCCTGTCCTACACCGTGGCGCGGGTTGCATGTTTTGCCCATCATACTCCGGCGTGGAGAATTTCGGACATAATGGCTTTTTCTGTAAAATCTGCCTTTTCCGGCTTGTCCGGGTCAGGGACATGCACGGACAAACGAGTTTGTCCATGCCACCCGGCGCGGCATTCGGCTGAAAAATCTTGCATATCTTTGGCAATATGAAATATAAAAGAAGATGGTATTCTTTTCATCCTGTTCCTCTACCGCCATGGGGAAGGGGAAATCTGACTTTTTACGAGCGCGTCAATATTTATACGAAGCGATTTTGACAGGCGGGACGCCTGTCCTACACCGAAGGCGGGGCAGGACATCACACACAGTAGGACAGGCGTCCCGCCTGTCTCCGTCTCGCCTGTCTTGTGCTGCTCACGTTATTCAGGCCACCTTCCTAACCCGGACAAGCCGGAAGAGCTGAAAGCTAAACGGTAATATAATAAGTTCGGGTAGGGGCGACTTTAGTCGCCCATACCGGGAGGTTAAAACCTCCCCTACCCTGATTTATTGAGAAATCAGCTAAATTCTTTTGCCATTTTTGCAAGAATTTCACGACTAAGGGACTAAACCCCGTGCCCTGGTGTCTTAGTGGCTGAGTAGTTACGAATTACTAAGAAACTCCCTCCCTTTTTGGGAGAGAGTCAGGGAGTTTGTATGCCGGTCGACAGCATGAAAATAACCGTCTTGCGCGCGCTTTGCGTTATTGCGCTCATTTCTGTCTTCGGGCTTGCCGCTTATTCCAACACCTTAAATGTCCCTTTTGTCTTTGACGACAAACCGAATATCACGAAGAACCCTTATACTCGTCTGGTCAATCTCGACCTTAACGGCATCTGCGCCGGCGCTAAGGGCCCGTGTTCACATCGCCCGATATCCTATGTCAGTTTTGCCCTGAATTACTACCTTGGGCAGTATGATGTAAAAGGGTATCATATCGTCAATATCATCATCCACATCATAAACGGGGTACTGATCTACCTCTTTGCATCCATCACTCTGAGGCTGGCAGGCATGGGCGCCGGGCCGCTCACGACGAGCGCCGGTGGTCAGCCGCCACAACGAAACATAAAAATCCCCCCTGACCCCCCTTTAAAAAAGGGGGGATGGGAGGGGGCACATATAAGCACCCTTCCGGCCCTTATCGTCGCCCTGCTGTGGCTTGTTCACCCCGTTCAGATCCAGTCGGTGACATATATAGTCCAGAGGATGAACAGCATGGCGGTGATGTTCTATATGGCGTCACTGCTCTTTTTTATTCACGGCCGGCTTGCCCTGGCCGCCCGCGGGAGCGCCTCGCCGGGGCAGACCCGCAAAACCGCAGAGAAGGCCGGACGGGCGGCAGGCAGGCGGGCATGGGCGCTCTTTGCGGGCTGCTTCGCATCGTGGCTGACGGCCCTTGGGTGCAAGGAGATAGCCGCCACCCTCCCCCTTATTATCCTGCTCTACGAATGGTATTTTTTTCAGGGCGCTGACCTCAAATGGCTGAAAGACAATCTAAAATACCTGCTGATATTAATTGCCGTCACAGGTGTGTGCGCCATCATATATTTAGGGGGAAACCCTCTCGACAGCATCATGGCCGGATATGCCAAGAGGGATTTTACCCCGGTGGAACGTGTATTGACCCAGTTTCGTGTGGTCGTGCTGTATATCAGCCTGTTGTTTTATCCACATCCCTCAAGGTTCAATCTCGACTATAACATAGCGATATCTCACGGCCTTTTTGATCCTGCGGCCACCTTCCTATCGATGGTGGCCATCTTCGCCTTAATCGGTCTTGCCCTCTACCTCGTCAGAAAAGAGCGGCTGTTATCCTTTTGTATCCTGTGGTTTTTTGTCAACCTGATCATGGAATCGTCCGTCATCGGCCTGGAGATGGTCTTTGAACACAGGCTCTATCTGCCCTCGATCGGCTTTTTCCTCTTTTTCACATGCGTCGTCTTCCGGCTGACGGCGTATCTTTTTAATAAACCCCTTTTGAAAAAGGGGGGGGTTGCCCTGATAATCTTTGTCCCGATATGCTTTCTGCTGACGGCGGCCACCTGCGAGAGAAACAGGGTATGGCAGGATGAGATTACCCTGTGGACCGATTCCGTGAAAAAATCACCGGATAAGGCAAGACCTCACCTTAATCTTGGAAGAGCTTGCGCCGAAAAAGGTATGACGGATGAGGCCATAGCCGAATATCAAAAGGCCCTGAAGATCGACCCTGATTTTGCAATCGCGCATAATAACCTTGGGAATGCCTATGTCAGAAAAGCCATGTTTGATGAGGCCATAGCCGAATATCAAAAGGCCCTGAAGATTGAACCTGATTTTGCATTAACATATAATAACATTGGGAGCCTTTACAGGGATAAAGGTCAACTGGACGAGGCCATAGACCAATATCGAAAAGCGCTGTCAATAGCGCCGTGCCTGGCAGAGGCGCGTGTTAATCTTGGGATCACCTATAAGAAGAAAGGCATGACGGATGAGGCCATAGATGAATATCAAAAGGCCCTGAAGATTAAACCAGGTTTATCAGAAGCGCATTATTATCTTGGGAATGCTTATGACAGTAAAGGCATGGCGGATGAGGCCATAGATGAATATCAAAAGGCCCTGAAGGTTAAACCGGACTACATAGAATGCCGTAATAATCTTGGAAATATTTATGATAAGAAGGGGCTGTTGAAAGAAGCTGTCGGTGAATACCGGGAAATCCTGAAGATCAACCCTGATAATGCAATAGCCCTCTTTAATCTTGGCAATGTTTACAAAAAGAAAGGCATGGTAAAAGAGGCCATAGCGGAATACCGGAAGGCCATCGAGATAACGCCGGATTTTGTGGCTGCCCATTATAAGCTTGGAAATATCTATAAAGACAGCGGACGGACGGACGAGGCCATAGCCGAATATCAAAAAGTGCTCTCAATCAAGCCCGATTCCGCTGCAGCCCTGAACAACCTGGCGGTTGTATATATGATGAAAGGGGAATATGAGAAGGCGCTTCCCCTTCTGAAGAAAAAGACAGGGCTCGATCCCGATGTCGTCGATGCCTACTATAATATTGCCTGCATATACTCCCTGCAGAACAGGGTGGAGGAGGCCGTTTTCTGGCTTGAAAAGGCCATCGACAGGGGGTTTAAGGACTGGAAGTTACTCCGGACAGACAAAGACCTTGATAATATCAGGGAGGGGGCTTATTATAAAAGGGTTGCGGGGGGCAAAAATTGATATCAGCTCAATAAATCAGGGTAGGGGAGGTTTTAACGTATCAGCTCAATAAATAGGGGATTACATTTTTAAAGTGTTGGTCTCGATCCACGGTAAGCGTTTACTGAACATTGAAATTAGAAAATAGAAATTGGAAATTCGGCCTTCATGCTTTTGTACGGCTCGACTGAGCTTGCCGAAGTCTGTCAACTCGTAAACTCGTTTTATCTCTCCCAAATTTCTACTTTCCAATTTCAAGCTGTGAACGGCTATGACCCACAATCATTTTTACATACTTGGGTTGGCCCCTATTTATTGAGATAATACCTTTCATCTTTCCTCTCTTTTTACTATCTCATCTATCTCTTTTAGCACGGCGAGCAGGCCGGGAAGAGAAGCAAGATAAAGTGAATTGGGACCATCACAAAGCGCGCATTCGGGATCGGTATGAACCTCTAAAAAAAGACCATCGATCCCCCCGGCAACAGCCGCTCTTGAAAGGCAGGGGACCATCTCTCGCTGGCCGCCTGAGGAATTGCCGGCGCCACCCGGCAGTTGCACGCTATGGGTGGCATCAAAGATAACAGGATACCCCATAGCCCGCATCAGTGGAAGCGACCGCATATCAACGACAAGATTGTTGTACCCAAAGCTTGTTCCCCTCTCTGTGATCATTATGTTATCATTACCGGTTGAAGAGGCCTTCTCCAAAATGTTAGACACATCCCATGGAGCTAAAAACTGCCCTTTTTTAATGTTTATTATTTTTGCATTCCCGGCAACTTCAATTATGAAATCTGTCTGCCGGCAGAGAAAAGCCGGCACCTGGATCACATCCAGCACCTCCGAAGCCTTCCTGATTTCCTCAAAACGATGAACATCTGAAAGAACGGGAATTCCAAGATCTTCCTTGATTCTCTTCAGAATTTGAAGCCCTTTTGTCATACCCGGGCCCCTGTAAGAACTCATGGAGGTGCGATTCGCTTTATCGTAGGAAGCCTTGAATATTAACGGTATCTCAAGCTCACCGGTAATCTCCTTCAAAATTGAAGCCATATTCATGGCGCTTTTTTCGTCCGCGATCACACAGGGACCGGCAATAAGTAAAAACGGCGCGCCGCCACCTATAACAAAATCATCTAAAAATATCCGCTTCATTGTATTAGACAGGATAACAGGATTGACAAAATAATTTTCAAATTCTGTTTATCCCTTATAATAATTCCTTTCAAATATTTTTCCTGCGGTGAACTGTTACATTCATGACAACCCCTAACCCGGACGACCCGAAGGTAAAAGCTTGTAGGGGCAACCCCCTGTGGTTGCCCAGCATTGCGTGGTCAATTTGTAATCGGGCAGGCACAGGGGTCTCGGGCAGGCACAGGGGCATGCCCCTACGGTTACCGGTTAAAATATTTTGACCATTTTGCGTTAGAATTCATCACCTGAAGCTGTGATATATGTTTGTGAAAGTTATTTCATCTCCGTTATTAATGGTCTAATCCCCGTACTTTTGCTGCAAAATCCTAATCTTCATCTGAGGTATTTTATCCGCCGCCCTCCTCGAATTTGGATTCAGTTTGTACGCATGCGTATATTCTCTGAGGGCGTTATTGTACATCTTTTTCTTTTCATAAGCCGCTCCCAGATTAAGATATACCGCATAGTC
>JAUWQS010000414.1 GCA_030610915.1 Pseudomonadota bacterium
CTTCAGCCTGAATCTGCGGTGAGCGATTACCGTAAAAATAAAAAAATGAGGAGGTATCATGAGGGATAGACCACGATCATCACAGTCGATTGAACAGTTGATTGAAACTCAGTGTCGTAAATGGCAGGTTATGGGTAAAGAGGAAGATAAGAAGAAATCGGCTTTCCCTTGCATAACGGTTTCAAGAGAGCCAGGCAGCCAGGGCCGCCAGGTGGCCAAAGAACTTGCCGGCCAATTGAACCTCGACCTGTTTGGTGGTAAGATAATTCATGAAGTGGCCAAAAGCGCCAATATGAGTGAAAGGGTTGTCGAATCTCTGGACGAAAAGGGTCGTTCCTTCCTGAATGAGCTTGTGGAAGTTATGGAAAGAAAACGTCACCTCTGGGACTATGAGTACTTGAGTCATCTCACAAAGGTTATACGCACTATTGGTGAACATGGTCCTGCCGTGTTGTTGGGCAGAGGTGCGAACTTTATACTTCCTCCTGATAAAACCTTCAGAATCAGGGTTATTGCCCCCTTAGATGTGAGGATTAAGAACTTTGCCGGTGAGTTTGGCGTCTCTGAAGAGGAGGCGGAGCAACATGTGAAAAATGTAGGTTCTGATCGTAAGGCTTTTATCAGAAAATACTTTCATGCCGACATAGCGGATCCAATACATTACAATCTTATGATAAATACTAAAGGCTTAAGTATCGATGCTTCCGTGAAAATTATAAAAACTGCCTTGGAGTCAAGGATGGTTACACTGTGGTAACTGGAATAGGATATGAGTATATCTTATTCTGAATCCTTCAAGAATTGACAGGCTCGTAAAAAGCTCCGCTATGCCGACCTGTCTGCGCCTGCCTGTGCGTGCCCGCACGCAGGACAGGTGCGCGGGTACGCATAGGCAGAGGCAGGCACATCGGCACTATAATGAAAAGTAACTTGTTTGTAACTACTCAGGTAGATAGACTGAAGACTGTTAGTAAAAGCGGGAATACGGCACACCTTGAAGCCATGTTTGATGCAAAAATCTGCTGTTTCTCTACCAAAGTGCGGCAATCGTGTTTTTCGGGTACCTTTAGCCTTCAGCCTAAATAGCTTCAGCCTGACTACGTGAGTAGTTACATCATGTTTTACTTTTCCTTCCTCTTGATGAGTTTAATACTACTTGATGAGCTTAATACTACAACGAGACTTTGTCATTCTGAGCGAAGCGAAGAATCTTTTTAGGCTCGATGATGCACGTTCATGAGAGACTCTTCGCCTTTCCTGCATCACCTTTCGCCTTATATACCCTGCTTAGCCACAACCTCGCCTTGGCGCCCATGCCATACTTTGCTTCAGCCAGCGCCTTTTCAAGATTGGAGATCGCTTCGTCATACCGGCCGAGTTTGTAAAAACATCTGCCTTTGGTAAAGTAATAAAAAGTGGATGTTCCGTATTTTTTGGGATTACTCTCCTTTACTTCAATGTTTTCATCACAATATTTAATCGTATCTTCCCATCTTCCTAACTCCCATGCTGCTATTGTTCTGTGGGCGAGGGCATTGGTGATACTCTTGCTTAATCCCACCTCTTTGTTGACCACGCCCTTTCTGTAATGCTCGATCGCTGTCGTAAAATCGGAGATTGCCTCATCAAGTTTCCCCCATGCCAGATTGTTTCGTCCTCTGCTGTTCAATACTCCGGCAAGACCGACATCCCCCACCTTCATCAATATTTCCTTTTGACGATCGAGGGCATTATCATATTCTTTGTCTGCCAGGTCCCAGTCTCCATGTCTGTAAAAGAGATTTTCCCTTCCCTGGTAGGCCCGGACATAGGAGGGGTCTAAGTCGAGCGCCCTGGTATAATCAGTTAGCGCTTTGTTATAATTATCCATGTCTTCGGAAGGAAATTTTGGAGGGATTGTTGAATATTTATGGTGATAGTGGATCTGCTCGGTATAGGCAACTGCCCTGTTATAATAGGCATCTACAAAATCAGGTTTGATTTCGATGGCCTTACTGTAATCGGCGACGGCCTTAGCGTACTTCTCAAGCCCGCAGTAGGCCAGTCCCCGGTTATTGTACAGGAAAGCATTATCCGGGTCGGATTCTATTCCCATCGTATAATTTTCTGTTTTATCTGAATTTTCAAAATCGCCGAAGCGGGATCCCACATCTGACAGGTAAACACTAAATGTAAACAGCTCAGGGTTGTCATAGGTAAGACCGGCCTTCGTTACATGTCTTGGCGCATAGGAGATGTAGTTTCCTTCCACCTCCGGCTTTATGTCATATGATCTTATCTTCGATACATTATATGGTATCAGCTCAATAAATAGGGGCAACCCCCAATATGTAAGAGTGATTGTGAATCTTAGCCATTCACGGCTTGAAACTTGAAATTGGAAATTAGAAATTTGGGAGAGATGAAACGAATTTACGAGTTGACAGACTTCGG
>JAUWQS010000438.1 GCA_030610915.1 Pseudomonadota bacterium
CGGAAAAATACTCTTTTGTCATTCTGAGCGATAGCGAAGAATCTGATATCATTGAGATTCTTCGTCGCGGAGTTTATCCTGAGCCACAGATTCTTCGTCGCTTCGCTCCTCAGAATGACATGGGCGAAGGGCTCCTCAGAATGACACTGCGTGGACTTTTTACGATTTCATCAATGTTGATGCACTCGTAAAAAACCGTCACTCCGGTGAAAACCGGAGTCCAGAGAGACTGTAACTGCCTGAGAATACTGAATTCCGGCCTTGGCCGGAATGACGGAAAATGGTGTTTTTCGACTTCCAAGTAACTTAAGCGAAATTACACTCAAAAAAGTGACTCCGTCGGGCGAGACGCCCGACCTACTACAACAAGGGGTGCAGAAGAACATTGCATCCCGCACAGGGTAGGCGTCTTCGCACCCAGGGGATAGTAGGACAAGCGTCCCGCACCATCATACAGAGTAGGACGGTATCAGCTCAATAAATAAGGGGATTGCATTTACATATACTTCGCAGTTTTGGTAGAGTATACATGAATCTCGTGTAGCGGAGACCTTTAGGTCTCCATTCTCATTTTAATGGAAGGCTAAAGCCTTCCGCTACATATACTGTGCAATTTTGACCGGCTCAAAAAGCGTAAGCTATGGCAGTGTAGAGCATAGCATTCCTGCGAACCGGGTTTGCCCCCATTTATTGAGCTGATACGTAGGACGGGCGTCCTCGCCTGTCTATAATGAAAGCCGATCCCCCTTTTTTTACTTATACTAACAGTAGGTTAAGCAACAATTGGTTCAGGAACTTCAGACTAAAGATTGATGTTCAGATGACCGCCAATTGAACTTAGAAGCTCTCCCAGGTTGAGATGGTAACCTTTATCATCTTTATTGGTGATATCCTGAATTAATATCTTCATGTAATAATCTTGTGTACGAGGTTTCTTATGTTCCCTTATAATATTTAGTTTTCGTTCGTTAATATCTTTCTGGAGTTTTTTAATATACCTCTTATCATGCGAAAGGTTTTTTAACATTATATCTGCATTTTGTTCATTGGTATTTTTCTGAAGTCTTTGAATATGTTTGGCATCCTGGGAACAATCATTTATCAATATATCTATATTGTTTTCAACAGCATATTTCATTATATCATACGTGATTTCTCTCGATATCGTTGGGGATATATAAATCTGTGACAGATTTCTTCCCGTAACTGATGTGCCAATTATTGAGTCACAAATATATACTTGATTCTTCTGAAAATATTCCAACACCCTTTTATGTCCAAGAAGGAATTTGGTCATCTCATTTACAGCTACCGTGCTTAGTTCTCCGAGATTCATCTGATATACGCCCACATCCTGCAGCCAGTGGATTCCCCTTTTATCAATCAGAAATTCCTTCAGCTCTGGGGTGGACGGGCTCTCGACATTTACATAATCCATTATTCCTTTCGCCATTTCGAGATTATTCAAGACTTTTTTATTGAAATTGGTTGCTCCGATATGGAATCTTATTTCTCTTACACCAACATCATAAAGCGATTTCAGCTTATCTTCAGTGACAAGCAAGCCATTTGTATATATCCACTGGTAGATATGGCCATGATACCTGGACACAAATTCCGCGA
Source organism: Pseudomonadota bacterium (assembly GCA_030610915.1). The sequence goes on from JAUWQS010000438.1 coordinate 1,624, forward strand.
GATTGAGGACCTTATCCAGATATATAAATGGCTCACCGCCGGAATAACCGATGCCCCCGACATTCGAACCAGCCCATATCGCACCGGGATCATTAAACATGCTTTTGACCTCTTCAATGTGATATGAGTCATTTATGAGATCGGGACGTTCCGGGTCTGCCATCTTCTCCTGCCTTGTGCCCTGAGCGCAATATATACAATCTATGTTGCATTTTTTACCGACATACAGGCATTGCCATGTTCCGGCTTTACATGTCTGGCATCCCTTTGACAGTGTCTTGCCGTTAGGCGTTTTCGTCCAGACGGATAATCCGCTATTATGAATTTCAAGAGAATCTTTTATCTCTTCCTGCCTCTTATGAATTCTCTCGATGAACTCCATGCGGCTCAATATCGGATATGGAGTGTTGATATCAATATCTTTTACAGTGAATGAATCCATATGATATACACCTGATGAAAATGATGAACTCCAGGCTGTTTTACCGGCCTGGGGTTTTTTATCTACTTAGGGTCTGTCAGGAAATAAGTATCACATTTATGCATCTCATCTTCAGGCCATCTTTAGCCGATCCTCAATCGCAAAATCCTCGAAATAGCACAACTATTCCTCTGCTTTTGTTCAATCGTATCGACTAAATCTAACCT
>JAUWQS010000320.1 GCA_030610915.1 Pseudomonadota bacterium
GCTCCTCAGAATGACATAGGCGAAGGGCTCCTCAGAATGACACTATGTGGACTTTTTGCGAGTTCATCAATTTTAACGGTTTCGTAAAAAGTCTGTCATTCCCGCGCAGGCGGGAATCCATAGAAGGCTAACTACTTGAAAAGACTGGATTCCCGTTTTCACGGGAATGACGAAATTGTGCATATTTTGACTTTTTACGAGACTGTCAATTTTAACAAGATCAAACAATGGAAATAAAATATAGGATATGGGTAGAGGAAGATGAAAAGGTTCTTTTCGGTAAAGGCAGGGAAAGTCTGTTTGAGGCGATAGAAGAGTGTCAAAGTCTAAATAAGGCTGCTAAAAAACTGGGCATGTCATACCGGGCGGCCTGGGGAAGACTGAAAGCATCTGAAGAGCGACTGGGCATAAAGCTGGTAAGAAACAGACCTGACCATAAAGGAATGGATCTGACAGACGAGGCAATGGAAATACTCGAAAAATTCAGGGAACTGGAATGCGAAACCGGTTCATTTATTGAGAAGACCGCACGCAGACTCGGATTACTCTCCCTGATGAAATCGGGAAAGGCTGACAAATCCTCTTGACAAAGGTTGATACCGTTTCTGGATATTCTCTGAAAAACTGGAGATTTACAAATAAGGAACGGTTACCGAAATTGTTATGTTATCACTATATGTTATCATTAAATGTTGAAAAGGTGTTAAAAAATACCACCCTCCGTTTTAAAAGGAAAGGGATTGCCTCTCCAGGGCTTGATGCGGAAATTCTCCTTTTCAGTTATCTAAAAACTGATCGACCGGGACTCTACATGAATTTTGAAAGGTTGATTACCGATGAAGAACTGAAGGGGTTTTCGCGTTGGGTTGAAAGAAGGGAAGTGGGTGAGCCGGTTGCCTATATTGTTGGCAGAAAGGAATTTTGGTCCCTTACTTTCGAGGTAAATCCCAGGGTGCTTGTGCCAAGACCGGAGACGGAATTTCTTGTTGAAGAGGTTCTTGGACTCTGTTCTGATATTAACGGCCATAATATGAATGTTCTGGAGATCGGGACGGGAAGCGGCGCCATAAGCGTGTCCATCGCATCTGAGTTGGAGAAAGTTCATATTGTCGCAACGGACATTGCTGAAGACGCTATCACACTGGCAAGAAAAAATGCCGGGGATAACGGTGTTGCAAGCAGGATTGACTTTCTATGCGGGAACTTATTTGAACCTGTTTCAGGAAAATTTGATGTAATAATTGCTAATCCACCTTATATATCTGATGGAGAATTTGCTCAACTGTCTCCGGAAGTCAGGGATTTTGAGCCGAGAGAGGCGTTGCTTGCCGGTCCATTGGGCACAGAATTTTACCATGACCTTATAGTGGAGGGAGGTCGATATCTAAAGCATGGTGGCTGGCTTTTGATGGAGATGGGCGCCGGGCAGAAAGATGCAATCGAAAGTATGTTAGGGAAAAATACGACTTACGACAGCATAGGTTTCAGGACGGATTATGCCGGGATAGAGCGTACTGTAAGGGCAAGGAGAAAGTAATCTAACTGGACAGTCTTAGGAATTTCCATTTTTTGATCAATTTTATTAAAAGATTAGATTAGTTTAATTGGTTGGATTGGTTAACTAATCCAACCAATTGAACCAATAAAACTAATTGAAAACCCGAAACCCGAAACCCGAAACTGGACTGGGTGGCATGGACAAACTCGTTTGTCCGTGCCGGATGAGGAAAATTTAGTTGGATAAGATAATTATATGTGGTGGCAAGAAGCTTGAGGGAGAGGTCTCCGTAAGCGGTTCCAAGAATGCGGCGCTGCCTTTACTCGTATCTTCTCTTTTAACCACCGGATGGAACACTTTCCATAATATTCCTGATCTTGTTGACATCAAGACGATCAAGAGGCTTTTGGAGAGTCTCGGAGCAGAAATCAAGGGAGAAGAAACAGTGAGGATTAATGGCGATAAAATCTGCAACTGCGAGGCTTCCTATGACCTGGTGAAGACGATGAGAGCATCTATTCTGGTTCTCGGCCCACTCGTGGCCCGGATGGGGACGGCGAAAGTTTCCCTTCCGGGGGGATGTGCGATTGGCGCCAGGCCGGTAAATGTCCACACAAAAGCTCTCGAAGCTCTCGGCGCGCGGATAAAACTTAAGGATGGTTATATCGAGGCAAAGGCGTCGAGGCTTAAAGGAACTGCCATTTGTCTGGATTTGCCCACGGTTACCGGCACGGAAAACATCATGATGGCAGCCTGTCTTGCAAAAGGAACTACTCTGATCAAAAACGCAGCGAAAGAGCCCGAGGTAGTTAATCTTGCCGAGGTTCTGTGTGGCATGGGGGCGAAGATCAGTGGGGCCGGCACGGATACAATCAGAATAGATGGCGTGGACGGTCTGCATGCCGTTGAGGCAACCGTTATTCCTGATAGGATAGAGGCGGGAACATTCATGGCGGCGGCAGGGATAACGGGGGGGAATATAAAGATTATGGGATGCGACCCCTGTCATCTCGATGCGATTATAACTAAGCTCAGGAATGCCGGAATGGATATCTCGATTGTTGATGGCGGCATCAGGGCTGTGGGAACGGGCAGGATAAAAAGTACCGATATTAAGACCCTCGCTTATCCCGGGTTTCCCACCGACCTGCAGGCGCAGATGATGGCCCTTATGACGGTTGGAGACGGCCTCAGTGTTATTACTGAAACGATTTTCGAGAACAGGTTCATGCATGTGAGTGAGTTGATGCGGATGGGGGCCGATATATCTGTTGCTGGAAACACGGCTGTCGTGAAAGGTGTTCCGAAGCTTCGGGGTGCTCCGGTAATGGCTACCGATCTTCGAGCTTCCGCATCTCTGATACTTGCCGGTTTAGCGGCAGAGGGCGTGACGGAACTTTCCAGAGTATATCACATAGATAGAGGATATCAGAAAATTGAAGAGAAACTTTCGTCTCTTGGAGCCGATATAAAAAGGGTGAGTAACTACTCAGGCTGAAGCTATTTAGACTGAAGGCTGAAGGAAAAACAACCCAACCCGGACAAGCCGGAAGAGCTAGAAGCTCAAAGCCTGTAGCCGTTTACGGCCTGAAATTGGAAATTAGAAATTCGGGAGAAAAGCATGAAGGCCAAATTTCCAATTTCTATTTT
>JAUWQS010000416.1 GCA_030610915.1 Pseudomonadota bacterium
TGAAGTCTGTCAACTCGTAAATTCGTTTCATCTCTCCCAAATTTCTAATTTCCAATTTCAAGTTTCACGCCGTGAATGGCTAAGATTCACAATCACTCTTACATATTGGGGGTTGCCCCTATTTATTGAGCTGATACGATATTGTTTGTGGTTTTTTCCCACTCGACTACTTTCCCACTCGACTATTTAACGAGGTCTGTAATAGTTTCTCTGCGCCCTTTGCGGCTCTGCGGTGATAAGTTTATGGTTTTTCGAGGGGGATAAAATAGAATGGCGGCAATGCGCCCTGGGGGGGTGGTCTGGGATCTGTCCGAGCTCTATGGGGGGTATGCAGATCCTCTTATAGAGGAGGATCTGCAGAAGGTCTGTAAAAAAGCCCTTGCCTTTGAAGTCCGGTACAGGAGAACGATTACAGAAGAGGCCATAGATGCGGGGATTCTCCTTTCGGCCCTTAAAGAATACGAATCCATCCACGAGACAGGGATGAGGCCTTATCTTTTTGCCTCCTTATGCCATGCCTCCGACACCCAGGATCACAGGCGAAATGAGCTTTGGCAAAGGGTGCGGGAGAAGTGGAACGAGATATCCCTGATCACCCTCTTTTTCCCTCTGCAACTCAAAGAACTCAACGCATCCCTTTTGAATGAGCTGTCCTTGAATGAGGAGGTGAAGGCTTACCATCACTATATTCAGAACCTGATCACGTGGAAGCCCCATACGCTGAACGAGCCTGAAGAGCGAATTATAAAGGATAAAGATCTCACCGGTCGGCAGGCGTTAATATCTCTTTTTACTGAATTGACGGGATCATTCTCTTTTTCTGTGGAGATTGAAGGCCGGACTGTCGAGATGACAGGAGCAGAGGCGCTGGCGCTTCTCAATTCATCCGGGGACAGGGTGGTCAGAGAAAAGGCATACAAGGCATTTCTGGAAAAGTACGCTGAACATGGGACCGTCTTTAAGCACATTATCAATACACTTGCGCTTGATCACATAATGGATGACCGGAGGCGAGAACACCAATCGCCCATGCACAGGGCGCTTCTTCTGAATGAAGTAGATGAGGCTTCCATCGAGACCATGATGTCGGTTACTGAGGAGTATTACCACCTGGCCAGGGGATATTTTCGCCTTAAGGCCCGCAGGCTGAATTTGAAAAAACTGAAGAACACCGATATATTTGCCCCCATGCCGGAGGAGGATATCAGGATAGGTCTTGATGATGCCGGAGGTCTTATCCTTAATTCTTTGAATGACCTGCACCCGCTGTTTGCCGAAGCGGCCGGAAGGTTCTTTAAGAGTGAATGGATCGATGCCGAGATCCGCAAAGGAAAGGTGAACGGCGCTTCCTGCTCCGCCATTTCCCCTGCCATCCACCCCTTTATCAATCTTAACTATGCGGGTGGCCTTCGGGATGTGATGGCGCTGTCTCATGAAATAGGGCACGGCGTCCATTTTCTCCTATCCTCTGAACAGAGCTATTTGAATTTCATCCCTCCGCCGGTCCTTGCGGAAACGGCAGCTCTATTGAGTGAGATGGCCCTCGCGCATCATCTCCTGAACAGGAGTGAGTTTGAAAGATATCATCCGGCCATCCTTGCCCGGCAGATAGAGACGATAATCATGACGGTTTTCAGGCAGAATGTCCTGACTCGTTTTGAGCAGGCGTTTTACCGTTTGAGAGGGCATGGTTTTATGAGTCTTGATGATATCTGTCGTGTCTGGTGGGAAGAAAATTACAGACTCTATTCGGAGGATGTGGAGATGATCCCTGAGTACCGTTGGGGTTGGGCATATATTCCTCATTTTATCCACTTCAGATTTTATTGTTTCAGTTATGTCTTTGGCGGGCTTTTATCAATGATAATCTTTGAAAAATTCCTCAAAGAGGGCAGGGGTGTCATGGATGAGGTTGTCAATATCTTCAGATCGGGTGGCGCTCACAGCCCATTTGTTCTATTAACACAGATCGGCCTTGACCCGCATGAGAGATCATTCTGGGCCTCGGGATTTGATTATCTTGACCGTATGATTTGCATGCTGAAGAGGATGGATTAGTAATAGCTCAATAAATAGGGGCGAATCCAGACACGTAGCTACCTCCATCTTCTGGAAGCGGGGTTTGGGCGTAGAGGTTACGCCTTTGAGCTTTGCACAGCCCCTGTAGCGGAGACCTTCAGGTCTCCATATTCACGTAATACAGTATGACTGAAGCACATGGAAGGCTGAAGCCTTACGCCACATGCTTCTGCCATATGTCTTCCGCTATTCATTGAGCTGATACATGGATTATGACTATGAAAGGAGAGAAGAATAAAAAATGCGCCAATTCTCCCCCATGATTTTTTGAACAGCTTCCCGGGGGTATCCGTGTCTCTCAAGGATTTCCACCAGGTTACTGAGTTTTGATATATCTTCCACCCCA
>JAUWQS010000090.1 GCA_030610915.1 Pseudomonadota bacterium
ATCTTAAGATTCCTCACATTCGTTCGGAATGACAGAAACGCAAGTTACAACCGTGTCAAGTATGGCTGTTGAATATTCGGTATTCGGTATTCGATTTTAGAATAATTTAAGGAGCGGAGCGACATCATTATTCGACGTTCGATGTTCAATGTTCGATGTTGGACGTTCATCTTTTAATATGTTCAGTACGATTCTTTTGCCGTTTTTGCCTGCCTACCATTGGCTTCGCCTTCAGGCGCGGCGGGCGGGCAAGAACTTTACAACTTACGAATTTGAACGATGTGGTTTAAAATTATCAACTTTTTTATCAAAGGAAGGAAGTCCCGAAAAAAGAGAATTACAAATGAGGAGATTATCGAGGAATTAAGAGGCGCCAGAAAGCTTTTGCGAAAACAGGGCATCTTTCAGGAGGCGTTTAAGGATGAGGTACTCAGGCAGATTGAGGAAAAGAATCTCGATAGCATCAATCCCATTATAGAATTTACCGACTCACTCTTTTATCTTGGCGCCTCCTTTAAAGAGATACCTGATTTATCCCTTAAACAATATCAGGCTGTCGAAATTGTCTGGCAAAAGTGGGAAACCTTGATTTCCTCTATTGATATAGAGATAATCTCTCAGGCGGGTGTGAAATTTGACCCCAGGCTATACGAGGCTGTGGAAAAAGTCTCCCAGGGTACCCATAATTTAACTGTGACAAAGGTCATCCAGCCTGGTTACCTTCATAAAGGCAGGGTTGCAAGACCGGCAAAGGCTATCATTGAAGAGCGTAACTCGGACAAGAAGAAAGAGTTGGTAGCTGATAGCTGAATTGTTACGTAATTTTCCCCAAATCGACCACTACGCCACTTGACTATTTAATGCCTGAACGGAAACCCTGAAATATGATTTTTCATTTTTGTCTGGAAAATTCAAACTTGCTGAGATTGTTTCCTTTTTTCAACTCAAAACTCGAAACCCAAAACTCAAAACCGTGCCTGAACGGGGTTTTCGTTCAGGCACTATTTAACGATGTCTGAACCAAGAAGAGGAGGTTTATTAGATGAGAGGACTCATTTGCGGTATAGACCTGGGAACGACCAATTCCAGCATTGCCTATCTAAAAGCGGGAAAATCCGTTGCCATTCCTGTTGAAGAAGGCTCGGCCATCGTTCCTTCGGTTGTAAGTCTCGACAAAGAAACCGGAAACATCATCGTTGGGAGGCAAGCCAAAAACCGGCTTGTGGCCTTCACCGACTGCACCATCCAGTCCATCAAACGAATGATGGGTAAAGACACTGCAGTCTATCTCGGTGACAGGGAAATGCGTCCGGAAGAGGTGGCCTCGTTTATCCTTAAATATCTTGTTCAGAATGCAGGTAAAATAATAGGTGAAGAGATAGAAAAAGTGGTGATAACCGTTCCGGCTTATTCTAGTGACGCCCAGCGGCGGGCCACAATTCGAGCGGGGGAACTGGCAGGTCTCGATGTGGTCAGGATAGTAAATGAACCCACTGCCGCTGCCCTGATGTATGACTATGTCTCGCTTGAGAAAGAAGACACCGGCCCTTACATAATGGTTTACGATCTTGGAGGGGGCACCTTTGATGTTTCAATTCTCGAAGTTAAAGGAGATATCAAAGAAGTCCTGGCCTCGTGTGGTGACACTGCCCTGGGCGGGGATGATTTTGATGACAGGCTAAGCGGCTTTTTCCTGCGGCACATCAAAGAAGAAACCGGTCTCGATCTCTCCGATGACAGGGTTTTAAAGGCACGGTTGAGGTATATTGCGGAAAAAACAAAGATACAGCTTTCAGATATGCCCTATGCTGAAATCAAGGAGGTGGCTGTTGCCACGGTAAATGGGGAGCCGGTTAACCTGAATATGGAAATCAGCAGGGGTGAATTTGAAGAGATGATATTGGACCTGGTTGGCAGCGCCATAAAAAAGGTGAAGGATGCCCTGTTTGAGGCCAATTTACTGGCAGGAGATATAGCAAAGATCATCCTGGTAGGCGGAGCAACGAGAGTACCCTTGGTGCAGAGGAAACTGTCGGAGATATTTGACCAGCCGATCTACCATTCCATCGACCCCGACCTCTGTGTGGCCATGGGCGCCTCGACTCAGGGTGGTCTTATAGCAGGCGAACCCCTCGACCATATTCTTCTCGATGTAACCGCCCATTCACTCGGCGTCAAGACCGTCGACGAGGTGGATACCGATACAGGGGATGCCGATTATTTCTCTACTATTATAAGACGAAATACCAGAATTCCCGTGCGGAGGGCTGAAGTTTATTATACCACTGTCAATGATCAGTCCGGTGTCGAGGTAGAGGTTTACCAGGGAGAAAGCCTTTCATGTAAGGATAATACTCTCATCGGAGAGTTCTATTACGATTTGAGGCCTGCCCCGGAACATTCACCTATAACGGTGGAGTTTGCCTACGACAAAGAGGGAGTGGTTCACATAATTATAGATCAGAAGGGATATAACAATCGGAAAGAGGTGACCCTGGATGTTCGAAAGAGAAAGATTCTCGATAAAGAAGGGGTAGTTACAGGAAAAACTCCTGTGAATTATGTTGCGGAGAAGGCAATCCGCCTGTCTCAAGAGGAATCCCTGCCACAGAACCTGAAGACTGAATTATCCGATCTCGGAGGCAGATATGAATCAGGTATAAAAATGGGGGAAGATGACGATAAGATCGATGAACTCGAAGAAAAACTCCTCGATAAGATAGAAGAGGCTGAGAAAAGGCTGGAAGAACTTGAGTAAAATCAGAAAGAAAGAGAGAAGGGCGCTTGAGAAATTATGGAGGAAAGGTCATTACTGGGAATGGTTTGACGCAGTCGAAAGCAAAGACCTGGTAAACGTGTACCAGACCCAGTGGCAGGAGGCATGGGGGCTTCTCGTCAAGAGATCCTTTCGTCTCCCGGAAAGATTACAGGACTTCTGGAAGCACATCGATGAGATAAAGAAGTTCCCTGATTTTTCTGACTTCAAGCTGCTTCTTTTTCTGAGAGACTTTGTTGAAGGAAAGAAGGTAACGAAAGAAGTTTCAGCCCTCGAAGGGTTGAGCCTTCCGGCAAAGGCCTTTCGGGACAGGGTGCTTTCCAGGCAAGATGCGGGTACATCCCCAAAAAAGATCAGAAGACTTTTAAGCGCCTTCGTCGATCATCCGGAAACAACGGGACGAAAGGCGTATAAAGACCTGGCCCTGCTGTTAGGGGATTCTTCCATATCGAGGTCGATAGAAACCCTTGGGGAAACCATTGGCTCAGTGCGCAAACTCAACCACAAAGGTACTGTCACCAAGGGCCCCCGTGCCCTCAGAATGGAAGAATTGCGAGAAATTGATTCTCTGGTGGAAGAGATTCACGGTGACCTATCCTCCTCTCTGCAACAAATACTTCTCTATCCTTTCATTTATCAAATCAACCATTTTTTCGATTGGCTTTCGAAAAAGGGCGATATGAATACAGTGGCCATGGCTGCATCGGCCCTCCCTTTCCTTTTTTCTATAACAGCAGGAGAAAAAGCTGAAGAAATCAATGACCGTTTGATGCTTTTTGACTTAAAATCTCTGTCAGGGGAGAACTCTTCATTTCTGCTCAAAAAGATAGAGCATGCTCATTTTGAAGAGAAGGTGGCTCTCTTGGGAAGAATGAGGTCTATGCCTAAGGACGATCAGGGAGGGTTCTTCGGTATTTTTCAATCACTCTATCGACAGGTGTTATCCGATATCGCACAGCGAAAGGAGACCCTTTCTCTTAGGGAAAGAAGAGGGCTTGCAATGGTCATGGAGCCTGTGCTCCTGAGCGACCTGGATTTTCTTGTAGATAATCCGGATGATATGCCCGGGTTTTTGACCATGATAGCCGAGGCAGGCTGCATGGGACAGAAATTATCTGTTTTGTCACTGATTGCAGCTGAGAAGAACAGAAACGGTCAGTTGAAAAAGCACGCAAAAGATATTTTAGACAACATATCCACCCTAAATGAAGAAAATGTTTTGTGGGCGCTCCATTACTTCATGCCTCATGTTGGGAACTTGAAACCCCTCATAAAGGATTATGGAAACAAGATATCATCCATTTCCCGGGTTGCAGATAAGATTATGAGTTATGCTGAGAATAATCTTTTGACTGCTTCTCTGGTCGGTAACAGGTATGATTTCCTTTCTGAATTAGTGGATATCCCTGCCGGTGAGAGCAGAAAAGAATTGGTGATTCTCCACCGGGAACTGCGTGCGTACAGAGAATACGAACCCTTCTCCCCGATACTGACATATCTTGACTGTTTCCCAAATAATTGCTTCACTGAAAGAGGTTTTGAACAATTCCTGACAAAAATTTATGAGAAGACAAATACCTTCGATTTTTTGATAGATCAACTGCATGGGATTTCAAAGAGGTTGTCGGAAGGCGCGGAGAGCCCGATATATCTTCTTTTGTGGTCCGGAATATGCGACTTTTTAGAGGAGCAGGAGAGAATCTGCCTTCTCTTTCTTGCAAAACACTTGAATAATATGGAGACTATGCCATTGAGAGACATTGAAAGGGTGGTCACTTTTCTCTTTGAAAAGGGTGCTTTTCCCGATATGCGTTTCAATATACTGACAAGAATCAGTAATCTCCTTGATGAGCGTATTAAAACAGGGGAAGAGACTGCGGCGGTACTAAGAGACAAGATAAGGGGTTTCCTTGCCAAATCTCGCCCTGCCCCAGGAAAAAAGAGGAGGCGCAGGACATGACGAGAGAAGAGTCTTTGGAGATACTAAAACTATCGTCCTCTGCCACGAGCGAAGAGACGGAAAAAGCATATAAACGGCTGGTCAGACGCTACCCGCCTGAATTCCATCCCGAAAGATTCAGGCGGATAGACGAGGCTTACCGTTTTTTAACCTCTCTTCCCTATCTGCTCGAAAGTCTGCTATCGCCTCAAATAGGAAAGGCAAACATCGATGCAGAGCTATTCGTCTTCCCTCTCTATCCCCCTTCCCCTTTTTTAGAAGAAGCCCTGGCAGACATAGAGAAAGATCTCAGGATGAACTACCTTTGGCCGTCATCTGAGGAATGAATCCGGAATCCCCTGTCCCCGGAATTCGGTTTGCGATCTCGTAACTACTCAGGTGTATAGACTGAAGGCTGAAGACTGTTAGGAAAAAGCGGGGATGCTGCGAATTTTGAAGCCGTGTTTGGTACAAGAATCTACTGTTTCTCCGCCAAAGCGCGGCAATCGTGTCTTTCGAGTACCTTCAGTCTTCAGCCTAAACAGCTTCAGCCTGACTACGTGAGTAGTTACGCGATCTCAAGCATTTTCTTTCTGAGACAACTCAAAATCATCTTGACAATCTGTATCCTGCAAGATACGTTTAAGGCGTGAAATACAAACTCCGTAGTACAAAACAATATGACAAGTGGTTTTCCAAGCTGAAAGAGTCTACGGTAAAAATAAGGGTTTTGCCAGACTCAACCGGATTGAAAACGGCAACTTCGGAGATTTTAAGCAAATCAGCCCCAGCCTTTTTGAGCTGCGCTTTTTCTTTGGCGCAGGTCTCAGGATTTACTACACCATCCAAGACAGCAAGGTGGTCTTCCTACTGGCGGGTGGTGACAAGTCCAGCCAGGAGAAAGATATTGAAAAGGTTGCCAAGCTTTTGAAAGAACTGGAGGATTGAATCATGACACTTAAAACAAAATCTTTTGACATTGCTGAATATCTGAACACCCCTGAAGAGATTCGCGGCTTTCTGCAAGAGGTTGCTGCCACCGGCGACGAGTCCGACTTCATTCACGCCTTGAATACCGCTGCCAGAGCAATAGGCATGACTGAAATCGCTAAAAAAGCCGGGGTCACCCGCGCAAGCCTATATAAGTCCCTTGCCGAAGACGGTAACCCGAAATTTGTCACAATCAGCAAAGTGACAAAGGCCCTTGGCTGTAAGCTTGCTGTTGTGTAAAGAGCATTTCAAGCATATAGTTTCAACCGTAATAGCTCAATAAATAGGGGATTACATTTTTGAAATGTTGGTCTCAATCCACGGTAAGCGTTCACTGAAATTAGAAATTAGAAATTTGGCCTCCCGGCTTTTGTGTTGCCAACACCTAAACTCACTTCATCGCCCCCCAATTTCCAATTTCAAGCCGTAAAGGGCTGCGATCCACAATCACTCTTACGTACCTGGGGTTGCCCCTATTTATTGAGCTATTACTAAATATCCTTTAACCATTCACTGTTCAGAGGTATCAGCTCAATAAATAGCGGTAAATACCCTGGTACACCCTGATCCATCAAAACACCATGTAGGGGTTCGATTCATCGAACCCGCAAGATGATCGATCATCGCGGCATCGGGTCGGATGAATCCGACCCCAGCAATAGTTCGTCATTCCCGCCCTTGCCTTCGCGGGGGCGGGAGTGACAGACTTTTTATGTAATAGCTCAATAAATTGGTAACGGTTCAACATTCCCGGTTCAGCGGTTAAAAGCTGTCAACACTGAACACTGAACACTTTTTGGGTTCCGGCTTGTCCGGGTTAGGGTATAACGGGAGGGTGAAATGGATTCAGGTATGTTCAAAAAAATAATCTTGTCAACTCTGTTTGTTTCGCTGTGCTTCATAACATCAATAGAAGCAAGAACCTTTAAGGTCGCAAGCTATAATGTAGAAAACCTGTTTGATCTTATTAGGGATGGGACGGAATACACCGAGTATATTCCGAATACCGGTTATGGTTGGACCAAGAATATTGCAGATATCAAATACACCAATATTGTCAG
>JAUWQS010000021.1 GCA_030610915.1 Pseudomonadota bacterium
ATCCAATTGGGTTCAGGTTGGGTATCAATAAGACGTGGTGTTCTCAGTGGTTTTCGGAAAAACACTATAGTGAGTTGCTCCATGAGGATATTAAGATCAGGAAATATCTTAAGAAGAAGTTTTATCATGCCGGTATATCAAGGATAGAGATTGAAAGGGCTGCTGATAAGGTTAAAATAGATATTCATACTGCCCGTCCTGGAATTCTCATAGGTAGAAAGGGATCAGAAATTGAAAAACTCAAGAAAGATATAGTAAAGATTGTCAAGAGCGAACCTGTTGTAAATATCCTTGAAGTTCGTAAACCTGAGGTAAATGCGCAACTGGTATCTGAGAATATTTCCCTTCAGTTGGAGAGAAGGGTGGCTTTCAGAAGGGCGATGAAGAGAAGTGTCACATCCGCTCTTAAATTTGGCGCCAAGGGGATAATGGTAGCCTGTGCCGGGAGACTTGGTGGAGCTGAGATGGCCAGAAGGGAATGGTATCGAGAGGGGAAGGTTCCTCTTCATACATTGAGGGCAGATATCGATTACGGTTTTTCCGAGGCACATACGACCTACGGTATTGTGGGGGTGAAAGTTCTGATATTTCATGGTGAGGTGTTGCCGGACAAGAAGACGGAAAATTTAAAAATAAAATGAATCGTATTTTGATATTTAATATTCAAAGGGTTTTTGAATTATGTTAATGCCGAGAAGGGTAAAATACAGGAAACTGCAAAAAGGTCGTATGAGAGGGAAAGCTACAAAAGGATGTAATGTATCCTTCGGAAAGTATGGCCTGCAGGCAACCGAATGTGGGTGGGTGACAGCCAGACAGATCGAATCTGCGCGTGTAGCGATAACTCGCCATGTACGGCGCGGAGGAAAAATCTGGATTAGAATATTTCCACATAAATCACTCACTAAAAAGCCGGCAGAGACTCGTATGGGAAAAGGCAAAGGGTCTCCTGAAGAATGGGTTGCGGTTGTAAGGCCCGGCATGATTCTCTACGAGATAGATGGCGTTCCCAGGGACGTAGCGCGCGAGGCTTTTAGATTGGCATCGCATAAGCTTTCGATGCCGACAAAATTTCTTTCCGGAGATATGCTTGATGAGAGTTAAAGAGATAAGAGATCTTAATATTGATGAGTTGAAGGGGAAAGAAAAAAAGCTCAGCGAAGAGCTTTTCAGGCTCCGCCTCCGGAATGCTACAGGGCAACTAAACTCTCCCGCTACGGTAAGAAATGTCAGAAAGGACTTAGCTCGCGTAAAGACAGTTGCAAGAGAAAAGGAGACTCAGGGGTAGCTATGGGTAACAGAGGTATCAGGAAAACTATAAGTGGTGTTGTAATCAGTAATAAGATGGACAAGACAGTTGTTGTATTGACGGAAAGGCTGGTTAAGCACCCCAGATTCCATAAGTATATAAGAAGACGATCGAAGTATAGCGCCAATGATGAGGGGAACCAGTGCAATATTGGTGACAGGGTATTAATTATGGAATCGCGCCCTTTGAGTAAGAGAAAGAGATGGAAAATGTGTGAAATATTGAAAAAGGCGTAGCAGTTTCGAGTTTCGAGTCTAAAGTTTCGAGTTGAGGGCATTGGAATTTAAACCCGAAACTCGAAACTCGAAACCCGAAACCATATTTCAGGGTTTTCGTTCAGGTACGAAGTAGTTCAGGTTGAGCTGATAAGCTGTTGAGTTTAAGAGCTAACGGCTTAAGAGCTTTCGCGCGGGGTAATTTTTATGATTCAGATGCAGACCATGTTAAATGTGGCGGATAATTCGGGTGCGAAGAAGGTCTGTTGCATTAAGGTGCTTGGAGGTTCTAAAAGAAGGTATGCCAGTATTGGTGATATAATAGTGGTATCGGTAAAAGAGGCCATTCCAAATTCAAAGGTAAAAAAGGGTGAAGTAATGAGGGCTGTTGTGGTGAGAACAGCGAAAGAGGTGAGGAGGCCCGATGGGACATACCTTAAATTTGACGATAATTCAGCGGTACTGATAAATAATCAAATGGAACCTGTAGGGACAAGGATATTTGGACCGGTAGCCCGGGAGCTGAGGGCCAAAAAATTTATGAAGATAGTGTCTCTGGCGCCTGAAGTCTTATAATAATAACTATTTGCGATATTGATTGTAACATGTGAGCGTGAATGCTGAGGGATTGGATATGCGAGGATCGCGGCTGAAAAAGGATGATATGGTTGCAGTTGTTGCCGGCAAGGAAAAAGGTAAAACCGGTAAGGTTCTTAATATTATTAAAAAGAGGAACCGCGTGGTCGTGGAGAAGTTGAATTTTATAAAAAAACACCAGAAACCGGATGCGCAGGGGAAGGGTGGTATTATAGAAAAAGAAGGTTCTGTGCATATATCTAATGTAATGCTGATGTGTAACAAATGTAACGCCGGCATCAGGGTGGGATACCGCATATTGGATGATGGCAAAAAGGTGCGTGTCTGCAAAAGGTGTGATGAAATATTGGACGATTAGGGCCTGTCATGAAATAAGTGTTGCAGTTAGGCGCTCAGATTTGGGTCAGGTTTAGTCGATGCGAGTGAGCAAAACCGCAGGAATAGCAGAGCTCTTTTGAGGATTTTGCGATTGAGAATCGGCTAAAGATGGCCTGAAGATGAGATGTATAAATGTGATACTTATTTCATGACAGACCCTTAGACTGAGGGAAGAGGGATGGCAAGATTAAAAGAGCATTATAAGAAAGAAGTAGTTCCCGCCTTAATAGAGAGATTTAAATATAAAAGCAGGATGGAAGTTCCGAAGCTCGAAAAGATCGTTGTGAATATGGGTCTGGGTGGGGCGATCCAGGACATAAAGATAATTGATAATGCTGTTTCTGAGCTTTCCATGATTGTGGGGCAGAAACCAATTGTCACAAAGGCGCGGAAGTCTATTGCTACATTTAAACTTCGTAAGGGTATGTCAATAGGTTGTATGGTTACTCTGAGGCGGAACGGGATGTACGAGTTTTTCGACAGGCTTGTTAATGTTGCCCTTCCGAGGATCAGGGATTTCAGGGGTATTTTGCCAAAATCTTTTGATGGAAGTGGAAATTTTTCCATGGGTATTAAGGAGCAGGCTATTTTTCCTGAGATAGATTACGACAAGATTGACAGTGTCAGAGGAATGAATATAGTAATTGTCACTTCGGCCAGAACAGATAATGAGGGAAGGGAACTCTTGAGATTTATGGGAATGCCTTTTAGAAACTAAGGGTCTGTCAGGAAATAAGTTGTGCGATTAGGCGCTCAGATTTAGGTTAGATTTAGTCGATACTACCCCACAAAAGTAGAGGAATAGTTGTGCTATTTCGAGGTTTTTGCGATTGAGGATCGGCTAAAGATGGCCTGAAGATGAGATGCATAAGTGTATGAGTTATTTCCTGACAGACCCTAAGGTTGGAGGTGAAGTGTGGCTAAAAAGTCCTTAATTGCAAAGGCAAAGAGGAAAAATAAATTTTCTGTCAGGCAATATAACCGATGCCCTATATGCGGGAGGGCGAGGGCATATTATAAGAAGTTTGATATGTGCAGGATATGCTTGAGAAAACTTGCTCTTGCAGGTGAAATTCCCGGCGTGATAAAATCAAGTTGGTAGTGATCAAATACGAGTAAAAGTGGTTGTAACCGTTCAGGATTCAAGGTTCAGGGTTGAGCTTGTAGGGTGGATTAAGCGAAGCGAATCCACCGAAAGCTCTGAGTGGTTGCGAGTGAGTTCTCAACTTTTACGGAAATTGTGTAATGTGAAGGAGTAGCAGTATGGGGATGACGGATCCAATAGCTGATATGCTGACGAGAATCAGGAATGCCAACATGGTGAGATTCAAGAGGGTAGACGTATTATTGTCGAATATGAATTTAAATATTGCCAAAGTTTTGAATGAATCCGGTTACATAAGTGGATATAATATTAAAAGGGATGATAGAAGAAGAGAGATATTAAGGATATATTTGAAGTATTCTGACTCTAATGAAAGGGTTATAACAGAGATAAAGAGAGTGAGTAAACCGGGGAAAAGGGTTTATGAAAAGAGTGAAAAGATACCAAAGGTTTTGAATGGTTATGGTATTGCGATACTTTCAACATCAAGTGGTGTTATGACCGATAAGAAGGCAAGGGAGTCGAATGTTGGTGGTGAGATTCTCTGCAATGTGTGGTGAATTATCCTTTCAGGGAGCCACTAAGGCGCAAAGACACGAAGGTTATTTTTAGCTATCAGGAAAGTAACTACTCAGCCGCAGATTCACACAGATAGGTTTAAATACGGGAAAATCACGTGATTACGTGAGTAGTTATGAGCAGTTACCGAGGAAATTAGGAGAATTATAAATGTCGAGGATTGGCAAAAAGCCCATAGAAATTCCTGATGGGGTGAAGATCAGGCAGGATGATCCTATGATTGAGGTAGAAGGTCCTAAGGGGACTTTGTCTATGGAAATTCCCCGGGGGGTTGAGGTAGTTTCCGATAATGGTATCATTATGGTGAAGAGGCTTTCTGATGATAAAAAAACGGCGTCTCTCCATGGGATGACAAGGACATTGATTGCAAATATGGTAACAGGGGTTACCGCAGGATTTGAGAAAACTCTGGAGATATCAGGTGTCGGCTATCGCGCAGAGTTGAATGGTAATATCTTGAGATTGTTGCTCGGGTACTCGCATCCTGTAGAGTATGAAATTCCTGGTGGTATTTCTGTTAATGTTGACAAGAAGGCGATAATAGCGATTTCAGGTATAGATAAGGAGATTGTCGGGAGAGTGGCCGCCGAGATAAGGAGTTTCAAAAAACCTGAACCATATAAGGGAAAAGGTATCAGGTATTCGGGTGAGCATATAAGAAGGAAGGTTGGAAAATCAGCAGGGGTGTAAGATATTGGCATCTAAAAAGATAGAGAAGAGAAGAAGTAAACGTGAGAAGAGGGTGAGGGGTAAGATCTTCGGCACTCAGGAGAGGCCTCGTCTTTCTGTGTTTAGAAGTTCAATGCATATATATGCGCAGGCAATTGCAGATGATTTGGGGGAAACTCTTGCTGAGGCTTCGACTGTTAGTAAACAGTTGAAGGGAAAACTCTCGGCGTTGAAGAAAAAAGAGGCTGCCGCGGAGGTGGGCAAATTGGTGGCAGAGAGACTATTGTCCAAAGATATAAGAGAAGTTGTCTTTGACAGGGGAATGTTTCTTTATCATGGGCGTGTGAAGGTTCTTGCTGAGGCTGCCAGAGGGGCAGGGTTGAAATTTTAAATTTCTGAGGGGTAGAGTGTAAAAAGGTATGGATGAAATTGAACTTCTTGACAGGGTAATTGCTATCGGGAGGACTGCTAAGGTTGTCAAAGGTGGCAGAAGGTTCAGATTTAGCGCTGTTGTGGTTGTAGGTGACGGCAATGGTTTTGTCGGCGCCGGGCTGGGGAAAGCCCATGAAGTCCCGGAGGCGATAAGAAAAGGTATGGAAATGGCCAAAAAGAATTTGACTGAGGTTGCCATAGTAAACAGAACGATTCCCCATGAAGCCATAGGGCACTCTGGAGCAGGGAAAGTCCTCCTCAAACCGGCATCGGAGGGAACGGGTCTTATAGCGGGAGGCGCTGTAAGAGCGGTTTTGGAAGTTGCCGGGGTTCATAATGTATTGACGAAATGTATTGGTTCACACAACCCGCATAATCTGGTCAAGGCAACCCTTGATGGCCTCTGTAGGATGAAGGTTCCCGAAAAAATTGCAGCCCTGAGAGGAAAGACTGTTTCCGAAATTTGACGTTTCCTTTAGCCGCCAAGTCACAAAGACACAAAGGTGACAAGTAGTCGTTCACGGCTTGAAACTAATTGGAAAGTAGAAATTTTGAAGACATGTCTGCGTGTACCGCACAGGCAGGCGCAGACAGGTAAGTAAATCCGTCCCTACAACCGTAAACATCAGGCCATTTAATTGCCTCAAGTTATTAAGATATTACAATAACTTTTTCTTTTAGTGCCTTGGTGTCTTAGTGGCTGAATGAAGCTTTGCAAATAAGTGGGAGTAAATTGTGGAAAAAAAGCTTAAGATAACACTAATAAAAAGTTTCATAGGAAGACCGGAAAAGCACAGGAAGGTACTTCGCGGAATGGGGCTCGCAAGGTTGAATAAAACTGTCTTGCTTGGCGATACTCCCGAGATTCGGGGGATGGTAAGAAAAGTTGCTCATCTGGTGACTGCCGAAGAGATAGGAGTGAATTAGATATGAATTTGAGTGAGTTAAAGCCGCCTGACGGTTCCCGAAAAAAGAGAAAAAGGGTAGGGCGCGGGGCTGGATCGGGTCATGGAAAGACATCATGCAGAGGGTCGAAGGGACAAAATTCTCGTTCAGGCGGAGGAGTAAGGTTGGGATTTGAGGGTGGTCAGATGCCCCTTACAAGGAGATTGCCCAAGAGAGGATTTTGTAATATTTTCCGTAAAGATATCGCTATCGTGAACATAGGACAGTTAAAGAGATTTTCTGAAGGTTCGGTTGTTGATTCAGACGCTATAATAAGCAGCGGGATTGTTAAAAAAAGAGGAGATGGAATCAAGATATTGGGCAATGGGTCTATAGACTATCCTTTGTTTTTGAAGGTGGACAGAATAAGTCATGGAGCAAGAGAGAAGATTGAGGCTGCAGGTGGTTCGGTAGAGGTTAATTGAGTTGTTAGGCGGGTTCAAAAATATCCAGAAGATTCCAGAGCTTCAGAAGAGAATACTTTTCACTATTCTTCTGTTGGGTGTTTACAGGATAGGCGTACATGTCCCCACACCGGGGATAGATACGGAGGCCTTAGCGGCTATCTTTGAACAGTCGAGAGGATCACTTCTGGGGCTTTTTGATATGTTTGCTGGCGGCGCATTGAGCAGATTATCGGTCTTTGCCCTTGGAATTATGCCTTATATCAGCGCCTCGATCATTTTACAACTGCTCACGGTTGCCGTTCCTCATCTTGAAAAACTTTCCAAGGAAGGAGAAGCCGGCAGGAGAAAGATAACCCAATACACAAGGTACGGGACTGTTCTTTTAAGTATAATCCAGGGGTTCGGTATTGCCGTGGGACTGGAAAATATGGCGGGACCCACGGGTGTGTCCGTAGTGATTGACCCGGGATGGGGTTTTCGGCTGATGACCGTTATTACCCTTACCGCCGGCACTTCGTTCATCATGTGGTTAGGGGAGCAGATTACCGATAAAGGTATTGGTAATGGGATATCTCTGATAATCTTTGCCGGCATAGTATGTGGGGGGCCTGCTGCGGTTGCAAATACCTTTCGCCTGTTGTTGTCAGGTGAGATGGGAATATTTTTTGTGGTGCTCCTTTCCGTGTTAATGATTGCTGTTGTTGCCTTTATTGTCTTTGTGGAAAGTGGACAAAGAAAAATACCGGTTCAATATGCAAAGAGAGTTGTTGGAAGAAAGATGTATGGCGGACAGATGACTCATCTGCCTTTAAAGGTTAATACGGCGGGTGTCATACCTCCTATTTTTGCTTCGTCTATCATAATGTTTCCCGCCACGATTGCCAACTTTATTCAACATCCCTGGATGAAGATGGTGGCGGATGTCCTGATGCCGGGAAGGTTTCTGTATGAATCGCTCTATGTGGTGTTTATAATATTTTTCTGCTATTTTTATACTGCGGTTACCTTTAATCCCGTAGATGTGGCTGATAATATGAAAAAGTATGGAGGCTATGTGCCGGGCATAAGACCGGGTAAGAGAACAGCGGAGTATATAGACGGTATCTTGACGAGACTAACCTTCAGTGGCGCTATCTATGTCTCGGCAGTCTGTGTGCTGCCAAGTGTTCTTATCAGCCAGTTTAATGTGCCTTTTTACTTCGGCGGAACAGCGCTTCTTATCATAGTCGGTGTTGCCCTTGATACGGCTGGTCAGATAGAGTCACACTTACTGACGAGACAATATGAAGGGTTTATGAAAAAGGGAAAAATAGGTAGGAAGCGATAGAAGAATGAGGAACAAATGTAAATACTAAAATGAGAAATGCGGGATATTTTTTCATTTTATATTTTTCATTTTGGTATTTAATATTGAATGATGTCTGGTGGGCGAACAAATAATGGTAATCTTGAAATCTCCTGAAGAGATTGAAAAGCTAAAGGCAAGTAATGGTATTGTAGCCGGTATCTTGAGTGAATTGAGGGAGATAATAAGACCTGGTATAACAACCATAGAGCTGGATAGATATTCTGAGGAACTTGCCCTGAGGAAGGGCGCTAAACCTGCTTTTAAAGGGTATATGGGATATCCTTTTTCCCTGTGCGTATCTGTCAATAACGAAGTGGTTCATGGAATGCCGTCAGATAGAGCGTTAAAGGAAGGAGACATAGTGAGTCTCGATTTTGGGGTATGTTATAATAAATATTATGGCGATTCAGCCATAACTATTTCTGTTGGTAAGGTTTCCGATGTAGCGAAAAGATTGATTGGCACAACTCGAAAGGCGCTTTACAGTGGAATCGAAGAGGCGAGGGCAGGGAATCGGTTGGGTGATATTTCCGCTGTTATACAAGAACAAGTTGAAGCTGCAGGGTTTTCTGTGGTGAGAGATTTTGTGGGTCACGGTATAGGCAAAAGCCTTCACGAAGATCCCCAGATCCCCAATTTTGGGGTACGGGGAAGGGGCATTAAGCTAAAACCGGGTATGGTTTTTGCGGTAGAGCCGATGGTAAATGAAGGAACATACAAGATAAGGGTATTGAACGATGGCTGGACGGCAGTGACATCTGATGGCAAGCTTTCAGCTCATTTTGAACATTCTTTGGCAATTACGGAGAATGGTCCTGTAATATTGAGTGAAGTGGCGTAGGGACATATTGCGCTGCAGACTTACAAATTAGGCAGCCGTTCACGGCTTGAAACTTGAAATTGGAAAGTAGAAATTTGGGAGGGATGAAATGAGTTTACAGTACAAAAGCTTGTAAGCTCATAAGCTCTTAGCTCAACAGCTCTTGAGCATGAAGGCCAAATTTCCAATTTCCAATTTCTATTTTCTAATTTCAATGTTCCGAAGAGAAAGGAAGAGAAAGAAAGAGAAAGGGGTCACATCTCAAGAGGATAAATATTTTATGGCAAAAGAGGAAGCTATACAAGTCGAGGGAAAGGTGGTTGAACCGCTGCCAAATGCCATGTTTCGGGTTGAGCTGGAGAATGGACATCGTGTTCTTGCCCATATTTCGGGAAAAATGAGGATGCATTATATCAAGATATTGCCCGGAGATAAGGTGGTTGTGGAACTTTCTCCCTACGATTTGACCAGAGGAAGGATTGTATACAGGACGAAATAGGTGAGATGTTTGGTGTTCTTTATGACAAATCAAAAAAAGTTGTTTACACTTTGTTGATTTTGTATCTTGCCAGTGAAATTTTAAATTGGAAGAAACAGAAGAATGTAAATGCGTTATCTAATTTCAAGTTTCAAGTTTCGGTATTTTGGATTAGATAAAGAATACATGTCTTTTAAAAAAAAGTATAAACTGGTAAATGAAGGATGCTCAATATTTAACGTGAATCTGGGAAACGATTTTCGTTATGAAGGGATAACAGTGTTATGAAAGTAAGATCTTCTGTTAAAAAGATGTGTGATAAATGTAAAATTGTTAAGAGACGCGGGGTACTCAGGGTTATCTGTGAGAATCCAAAGCATAAGCAGCGCCAAGGATAAAAAGTAAAGCCTGGTTTGCACTTTTTCGGATATTATAGTTTCTGAATATAACTCATGAGGAGGATACTAAGTGGCGAGAATTGCAGGTGTGGATCTGCCTAAGAATAAGAGGATGGAAATTGCTTTGACCTATATATATGGTATAGGCAGGTCTAAGTCGAGGGAGATACTTAAAGAGGCAGGAGTTGATTTTGATACAAAAACCGATGATCTTGCAGACTCGGAAGTAACCTCTATAAGAGATATCATTGATGGAAAGCATCAGGTTGAGGGGGATTTAAGAAGAAATATCTATATGTCGGTGAAGCGCTTGATGGATATAGGTTCTTACCGTGGGCTCAGGCACAGAAAAGGCCTTCCTGTTAGGGGCCAGAGAACAAGCACAAATGCCAGGACAAGAAAGGGGCCGAGAAGATCTGTTGTTGGCAAGAGAAAGAAAAAGTAATTCGGGTAGCGTATAAATATTATCTGATTCCTGAAGACTGGAATTGAAACAGGCTAAAAGTGAAAATACCCGAAGCTTGAGGATATCTGACATTGAGGGATGCAAAATAATTTACAGTAGATATAGCCACCTGACATTAGGCGCTTAGTGCAGGATATATTCATTTGGAGGAACAATGGCGAAGCCGAAGAGGAAAACTGGACGAAAAAAGGAACGTAAAGATATTCCGGAGGGTATTGCCCATATTCAATCGACTTTCAACAATACGATCATTACTATTACAGATTTGAGCGGTAATGTTATTGCCTGGTCTTCTGCCGGGGCACGGGGCTTTAAAGGTTCAAGAAAGAGCACACCATTTGCCGCGCAGTTGGCTGCTGAAGATGTAGTAAGGAAGGCGAAGGAGCATGGGGTAAAGAGTGTTCGCGTGTATGTTAAGGGGCCTGGTTCTGGTAGGGAGGCAGCATTGAGGTCTCTTCAGGCGGCAGGTTTTAACATAAATCTTATAAGAGATGTTACGCCGATTCCACATAATGGTTGCCGCCCGCCAAAAAGAAGGAGAGTGTAATAAAAACAAGGTAAAAGGTGAAAGGTGAAAGGATAGGAAACAGTTTATTTATGTAAACCCCATGGCCTATGCCTATTTGAAACCCGAAACTTTGAACTTTCATATGAATGGAGGGATGTCTTGGCGAGATATAGAGGATCTTTATGCAGGTTGTGCCGAAGAGAGAATTTGAAACTCTATCTCAAAGGAGATAGGTGTTACACTGACAAATGTTCCTTTGAAAGAAGAGCCTATGCCCCCGGGGAGCATGGGCAGGATAGGGTGAGGAGAAAGTATTCCGATTATGGCGTCCAGTTGAGGGAGAAACAGAAGCTCAAAAGGATGTCTGGACTTCTTGAGAAACAGTTCAGGGGTTATTATAAGAAGGCTGAGAGGCAAAAGGGAATAACCGGTACAAACCTGTTGGTTTTATTGGAGAGAAGGCTGGACAATACTGCATTCAGACTGGGCTTTGCCAGTTCCAGGGGTGAGGCAAGACAGTTGATAAGGCATAATCATTTTTTAGTGAATGGTAAAAAAGTAAATATTCCATCTTATCTGGTAAAGATTGGCGAAGAGATCCAGATTAGAGATAAAAGCAGAAAGATGGCACGGATACTCGATTCTATGGAGACAGTTGCAAGAAGGGGTATTCCACAATGGTTAGAACTGGATAAGGACAAATTTAAGGGTGTTGTAAAGGCATTCCCTTCCCGTGAAGAATTGACCATGCCAATTCGGGAACAGTTGATAGTTGAGCTTTACTCCAAATAGGTAACGGTTTAGGTTAGTTAGGCTGAAGGCTAAAGGCTATTAGGTTGTTTTTCCTTCAGCCTAAACAGCTTCAGCCTGACTGCGTGAGTAGTCACAATTAATTCTTGTATAGGAAATTGAAGATATGCAAAAGAACCGGCATAGTTTAATACGATCCAAGCGAATAGATATAGAGAAGGAGACATATACACGATTTTATGGGAAGCTCACGTGTCAGCCATTAGAGAGGGGCTTTGGTATTACTCTGGGTAACTCGCTGAGAAGGATAATGCTCTCTTCTATAGAAGGCGCAGCTATTGTTTCTGTAAAGATTGATAATGTTCTTCACGAATTTTCGACGGTTTCTGGTGTGAAAGATGATGTGACCGATATTGTTCTGAACCTGAAAGGCGTTCGTTTGAAGATGCACCAGGATGGACCGAGAGTTGTTCATGTGGATGCTTCAGAAGAGGGGGTTATAACTGCGGGGGATATTATTACTGATGGAACAGTTGAAATTTTGAACCCTGATCATTATATAACAACCCTTTCGTCTGACGC
>JAUWQS010000534.1 GCA_030610915.1 Pseudomonadota bacterium
CACCCAGGGGATAGTAGGACAGGCGTCCCGCCTGTCTATCGACTGTCTATAAAAATGAATGCAACCTGGCATTAAAATCAAGTTACTTTCCATTATAATGCCGACGTGTCGGCATAGCGGAGCTTTTTACGAGTTCATCAAATATAAAGGTTATTTATTTTCAATTCCCAACTAATTAACCAATTTAACCAATAAGACTAATCAAACTAATCAAACCAATTTAAATTTTTAGTAATAAGATGCTTTATTCAATTGTAGGAAGAGGTGTTTATGAACGTAGAGGAAATTAAGAAGCAGCCTATAAACGAGCTTGCCTGTCTGGCAAAAGAGCTGAGAGTAGCCGGAGCCGGCGGGATGAGAAGGCAGGATTTAATCTTTGCGATTCTCCAGGCACAGACTGAGAAAAACGGGACGATTTTTGGAGAAGGTGTCCTAGAGACATTGCCGGATGGTTTTGGTTTTCTACGGGCTGTCGATTACAATTATCTCCCAAGTCCGGATGACATATATATTTCCCCCTCGCAGATAAGAAGGTTTAATCTGAGAACCGGAGATACTGTATCGGGAGAGGTCAGACCTCCCAAAAATGGGGAAAAATATTTTGCTCTTCTCAAGGTAAATTCTGTTAACTTTGAAAATCCCGAGGCAGCCAGAGATAAGATACTCTTTGACAATCTTGTTCCACTCTACCCTGAAGAAAAATTGAGTCTGGAATGCGATCCTAAAAATTATTCGACAAGAATTATGGATATTTTTGCTCCGATAGGAAAAGGACAGAGAGGATTAATAGTGTCGCCTCCGAGAGCGGGCAAGACAGTCTTGTTGAAGGATATAGCCAAAAGTATAACGACCAATCACAAAGAAGTAATTTTGATGGCGCTGTTGATTGACGAGCGTCCTGAAGAAGTTACAGATATGGAAAGGAGTGTGAGCGGTGAAGTTATCTCTTCAACCTTCGACGAACCGGCCACGCGACATGTCCAGGTTGCAGAGATGGTTATTGAGAAAGCAAAGCGCCTGGTGGAGCATAAAAGGGATGTGGTAATTCTTCTTGACAGCGTTACAAGGCTTGCCAGGGCTTATAACTCAGTGGTTCCCCCAAGCGGCAAAGTGCTTTCCGGCGGTGTTGACTCCAATGCCCTGCAAAAACCGAAGAGATTCTTTGGCGCCGCAAGGAATATAGAAAACGGCGGCAGCCTGACAATAATTTCAACTGCCCTCATCGATACGGGAAGCAGAATGGATGAAGTTATTTTTGAAGAATTCAAGGGAACAGGGAATATGGAGCTTCATCTGGACCGCAAGGTTGCCGATAGAAGAGTTTTTCCGGCATTTGATCTGATCCGTTCCGGCACACGAAAAGAGGAGATGTTGATA
>JAUWQS010000435.1 GCA_030610915.1 Pseudomonadota bacterium
TCTGCAGATGTTTTTGACAAAGATGCCTGAATTGATATTCAAGAGAATAACCCCTACAAAGTATCCTCCTAATATCCCCACGAAATCTGCAACCACCGTTAAAACAGGGAGCATGACAACACCGGCAACAACTCTTGGAACAATGAGATGTTTGACGGGATTTGCCGCCATGACGTACAGAGCATCGATCTGTTCCGTAACGCGCATGGTTCCGAGTTCCGCGGCCATGGCGGAGCCTGCCCTGGCCGTTACCATCAGAGAGGTGAGAACCGGTCCAAGCTCTCTTGTCATGCCGAGGGCCACTGTGGAACCGACCATGCTCTCGGCGCTGAACATCCTGAAACCATAATATCCCTGAAGGGCCATAACCATACCTGTAAAGGTACCGGTCAGAACAACGACAAATATCGATTTAACGCCGACAAACTCCATCTGCTTTGTGATATTCCGGAGTTTCAAAGGGGGTCTTATCGCCCAGCTTAAGACTGAGATGAAAAGAAGAAGAATCTTTCCCATCTCCTCGACATATCGCAGGACAGATCTTCCGAGACTATCGATGGCTGTAGAGATTCCATTCATTTTACAGGGGGCCTCTTTTCTTTGAATGAGCTTCCATGGATAATTGAATAATCCGATCGATCAGGGCCGACTGGTCGATTCCGGAAGCGGCCGCCTGGTGGAAGAGCGCCGTTGAGGGAGTCATTCCGGGGAGGGTATTGGATTCCAGGACCGCAACAGACCCATTTCGTCTCACAAACATGTCTATCCTCGCATATATCTTCAGCCCGAGAGCGCGAAATGTCTGCACGGCAACACCCTGTATCTTTTTCAAAGTTTCATCCGGAACCCTGGCCGGGGTCTTGTTTTCACCCTGTCCATAGAGAAACTTGTCTTCGAGAGAAAGTATATCTCCCGTGGGAATAGTCTCTGAGGGTGTCAGGGCGGCAGGTTCGTCATTTCCTGTAACACCACATGTAACCTCTGTTCCGTCAATAAACTCTTCAATTAGCGCCGAGTTATCCCATTCAAAAGCGGCTGCCAGGGCGTCGAAGATTCCTTCCTTCGATGTCACCTTTCGAACTGCGGTGCTGCACCCTTCTCTAAGAGGTTTAACAACACATGGGAAGCCTATCTCTTCTTCTATTCTCTCAAGGGCGCCGTTCTTCTCCAGATTGTCCCATTGCTCTCTGATTATCTGAATTGTTTCTGGCACGTCGATGCCATTCATGCGGAGAATATTTCTTGAAGTATACTTATCAGCGCCAAGAGCGGAGCCAAGCACACCGGACCCGGTATAAGGGATCCTCAAAAGCTCTAAAAGCCCTTGCACACACCCATCCTCTCCATACTTTCCGTGAAGGCACAGATATACAAAGTCCACACGTCTTTTCAATTCTTCATAAGAAATATGCGCCGCCTCCTGCTCCAGATCCATTTCAACATCCATGGTACTGTTTCGCATTAACAACCTTACCGGAATTTCCCAGAAATTACCCTGACTATCCATAAAGACAGGGATCGGATCATATTTCTTACGGCTGATCTTGCCATAAATATTCCGGCCGCTTTCGAGAGAAACCTCCTTTTCAGAAGACATTCCTCCCATTATGATCCCGACCTTCAATTTCCTGGCATTTCCAGTTCCCATTTTCTCCTCAATCCGTCAACCTGGCAACTATGATAGTATATGTACACCCGGAATGAGCATGATTATTCCGGGTGTTTAGGCTAAAGACTAAAGGCTGTTAGTACCTGATAGTCTTCAGCCTCTATCTGCCTTCAGTCTAAAGAGTCTTCAGCCCATAGCCTGAGTAGTTACGCATGAACTTATGAGATGATGCCCCGGCTGAACTCAGCCGAAGGTAATTCCTCTGTACGTGAACCCCTGAAAGTCAATATATTATTGAAACACTGTATCCGCTGCTGCGGTTGCCTGCCGGGCGTTATCCATGACCGACCGGCCTTCCTCTGAACTTTTATTTAGATTCCAAAGAATGGTTATCATTGCAAACAAAGTAGAAATAACGCATAACGGCATATTTGAGAAGATCGTATCAAAAAATCCGATAACAAATATCCCGACAAAGGCCGACATAACACAAAGACCCCATCCCCTGATAAATCCATCCTTTCCATTTTTGATGAGTTGAAGACACATCTTGATAAGGATGAATACTATATAGAGAAATAATGATATGCCGACAAGACCAAGCCTTGTTGTTATGTCAAGCAAGAAATTATGTGGATGGGCAAATGAGTATGCTTTAAATTGATCACAAGCTGGCAGTCTTGCATTATACGTCATCCAA
>JAUWQS010000030.1 GCA_030610915.1 Pseudomonadota bacterium
TTATGTTTGTGCTG
Source organism: Pseudomonadota bacterium (assembly GCA_030610915.1). Next base: position 15 of record JAUWQS010000030.1, read on the forward strand.
AAGGTCGGTATATTGAAGACGTTTCATTGCAACACTCTCCCCCGGCGGGGGAGGGCAAGGATGAGGGGGAAGGAATCGAAAAACGCGCCGCCATCTTCATCGGCCCGGAGTTCGGAACCGTATCTCGTCCTGACTTGGTGGCCGCCGCACGGGAGGCTGGGGACGCCGACTTCGATGCACTCATTGCCTGCGCCTTTAACTACGACGCCCACTCATCCGAGTTTGACAAGCTTGGCCGCATCCCGGTACTCAAGGCAAGGATGAACGCCGACCTCCACATGGCCGATGATCTGAAGAACACCGGTAAGGGAAACCTGTTCGTTATTTTCGGCGAGCCGGATATAGACATTCTGGACGTCGAAGACGGACAGATCAAGGTGAAGATCAACGGTGTGGATGTGTTCCACCCCAACACCGGCGAGGTCCGCAGCGATGGGGCCGAAGGCATCGCCTGCTGGTTTATAGACACAGACTACAACGAGGAAAGCTTCTTCGTCCGCCACGCCTATTTCCTTGGTGCAAACGATCCCTATAAATCCCTCAAGACCACCCTCAAGGCCGAGATCAACGAAGATGCCTGGGCCACCCTTCACAGCGACACCTCCCGCCCCTTCGACAAACCCACCTCCGGCCGCATCGCCGTGAAGGTGATTAATCATTTAGGGGATGAGGTGATGAAGGTGTTTAGGGTATAATGAGACTTAATCAAATATTGGAGGCGAAGCCATGGCAAGTGCAGAGCAATTAAAGGCACTCCTTAAATCACATTTGGAAGGCGATGATCATCGGTTCTTTTCCGTGGCCATGCAACTCGCCGCACATGAGGCGAAGTTAGGCCATGGAAAGCTGGCAGAGGAGTTACGTTCACTGATCGACGAAGCAAAACGTCGTCAAGGTACAGGGCGGCCCATTCCAATTAATCGGCCCCAGGGAGAGTTGGCCGGCCTGTTGACTGTCTCCTATCCAAAGTTCCGCCTGAACGATATGGTGCTGTCTGATGCCCTGGAAAATCAACTTCAGAGGGTTATTCGCGAACAGCGCCATGCCGAACGCATTCTTGCCCATGGATTGTCTCCACGGAGAAAACTGTTGTTATTAGGTCCGCCCGGCACCGGCAAGACATTGACCGCCTCGGTTCTTGCGGGAGAGCTGGGGATCCCGTTGTTTCAGGTCAGACTTGACGGATTGATCACCAAGTTCATGGGGGAGACGGCAGCCAAGCTGAGGCAAATTTTTGAGGCCACAGAGCAAACCCGCGGAATCTATTTCTTCGATGAATTTGACGCCATCGGTTCCCAGCGTAGTCTGGCGAATGACGTTGGTGAAATTCGGCGTGTACTTAACAGTTTCCTGCAGATGATCGAGCAAGATCAGTCCAACAGTCTTATCATTGCGGCCACAAATCACGTTGAAATCCTGGATCACGCACTCTTTAGACGCTTCGATGATGTGCTGCACTATGAACTACCCACGGAAACACAGATTGCTACTTTACTGCGGGCGCGGCTCGTGCAGTATGCCGCCAAGGGCGTCTCCTGGAAGAGACTATCTAAGACCGCTATCGGATTGAGCTATGCAGAAGTCGCGCGCGCAGCAGAGGAAGTGCTCAAGGAGTCGTTGATCAATGATCGTGCAAATGTTAACGAGGCCGGCATTCGTAAAACTCTTGTCGAACGCCAGAACCTTGCCGGACGGCTAAAAAACCTTCGTAACAGCTAAGGTATCGTGTTGCTATGCCTGATCAAAACGAAAAGAAAAAGCACTTCATCCTTAAGGGGGTTACAGATACCGAGCCATTTTCCCGACCACCTCAGAAGGTTAAACCAGTGCCAATCCCTCCAAGGGATCGGCGGAGTCACGGAACAGCCTTGCTTGGCCAGATCGAGGCGTTGAAGCTCCATTCGAAAGAAGCCCGTGAGTTACAGGAAGAAGCAGGACTTGAGGGTGGGTTTGGGTTGCAGGTAGAGTTCGAAAGCGTTCCTGACATTGAACTCGCGTTCGAAAGCCTGGCGAGAGAGCGTTCCGGCATCGAGCTGCTGAATGTGCGGCATGACGAGGAGCGGACCTATGCGACCATCTTCGTTCCCGATGGGAAACTTGCACATTTCGAAAAGCTAATTCAAGAATACCTGGAGGAAAAGCGCAACCGTAACGATAAGGTTCTTGATCATAAAAAACTCATAAACACAATTCAGCAGATTCGTGTTGCAAGCCTGCGCGCCCTGTGGACGGATGATCCTGATGTTTTCCCGGCAACGGATGATGAAACCTTCTGGTGGGAGGTCTGGCTGCCAATTCGAGATGATCGTTCTGCCACTGTCACTACTTTCCGTAGATTGGCCGAGACTCAGGGTTTTAAGATTGCCTCTGGAGAACTGCGGTTCCCGGAACGAACAGTATTACTTGTCCGGACATCTGCTCAAAATATGAGCAACTCTATGATGATACTCAACAGCATTGCTGAACTCCGACGGGCAAAAGAAACGGCCGAATTCTTTGACGCATTGTCACCGGAAGAGCAGCCTGAGTGGCTGGATGATTTACTAGATAAATGTCGATTCCCTGGAGAAGAAGAGCAAGTTCCGCATGTGTGTTTACTCGATACCGGGATCAACAACGGTCATCCGCTTATCGCTAAAGCCCTTGCGGCTTCTGATTTGCATACGGTTGAACCAGCATGGGGAATCCATGATGCCCAAGGTCATGGCACCGCGATGGCAGGCCTTGCCCTTGCCGGGGATATGACAACGAGACTCTCTTCAGACACACTTGTCGAGATTGGGCATCGCCTGGAGTCGGTCAAGCTATTGCCGGAAGATGGAGGCAATATCGGAGCTTCACGCTATCACGGATATCTGACAACGGAGGCAGTTGCACGACCGGAAATATCAAATCCGCTTCGACACCGTGTATTTGGCATGGCAGTGACTGCCAGAGATAACAGGGATCGCGGTCGCCCTTCAGCCTTCAGCATGGTCGGCAGCGGTGGATCGTCTCGCTGCAGATGCGGACGATAATGGCGCAACACCTCGATTAATGGTGGTGGCTGCCGGTAATATCGATGACCCGAATGCATGGGTTCAATACCCCTCCAGCAACAGCACCGACGGCATTCATGACCCAGGCCAGGCATGGAATGCATTGACAGTGGGTGCCTTTACCGACCTCACCATTATTACTGAACAGGATACTGGCGATTATAAGCCTATTGCTCCAGAAGGCGGGCTCAGTCCCTTCAGCACAACTTCGTCGATCTGGCAAGGGCATTGGCCTTTGAAACCGGATGTGGTCTTCGAAGGCGGGAGTGCAGCCAAAGATGCTCTTGGTGCTGTCTGGTTGCGGAGTTTGAGTCTTTTAACATCTCACCACATACCATCAGAACGATTGTTTACGACAGCGAATGCCACCAGTGCGGCAACTGCGCTTGCCGCCCGCATGGCAGCTCAGCTTATGTCTGCCTATCCTGACCTGTGGCCTGAGACGATACGCGGCTTGATTGTACACTCAGCTGCATGGTCGGACAATATGCTGCAAATGTTTTTACCAGAATTTGGCAAACCCTCGAAATCAGACTACGTGCAACTAGTACGCCGCTGTGGTTTTGGTGTGCCAAATTTGGATCGCGCATTGTGGAGTGTTTCGAATTCTCTCACCATGGTAGTGGAAGATCATCTACATCCATTCCAACGTGAAGGCAGCAATCCGCCAAAACTGAGAGATATGAATCTGCATCGTTTACCCTGGCCACTGGATGAACTCGAAGATATCGGCGAAACACAAGTGGAGATGCGCGTCACCCTATCATATTTCATAGAGCCCAACCCTTCGGAACGAGGTTTCCGTTCGCGATATCGGTATGAGTCTCATGGGCTGCGTTTTGATGTAAAACGTCCACACGAATCAGCAGGCGATTTCCGTGCGCGAATCAATGCGGCAGCCCGCGATGAAGAAGAAGGTACCCGCAGTAGAGGAGGAGATCCTGCGTGGTTGATCGGAACAAATAATAGGCATAAAGGATCTTTGCATTCCGATATCTGGCGAGGCAGTGCAGCGGATCTTGCCAGTCGAGGGACCTTGGCGGTTTTTCCAGCGCTTGGCTGGTAGAAGACGAGGCCTCGTCATGAACGATATGACAATACAGCACGTTATACATTAATTGTCTCCATTCGCGCCCCAGAGGTTGACATCGATCTTTATACCGCCATAGCCAATCAAATCGCTGTGCCTGTGACCGTGGAGACCTGATGAAATTCCGCGCAGTTGTCGTGATGGCATGCGATGATGAGGTAATTCCCCTGCAGAAACGAATCGAAACGGTCTCGGACGACACGGATTTGGAAGAAGTGTACAACACGGAACGCCATCTGCTTTACGTTGCCTGTACCCGCGCACGGGATCATCTGCTTGTAACGAGCAGCTATCCGGCATCGGAGTTCCTGGATGATCTGCGGCGGTAAGTTTTCGGGGTATATCCGGGAATATGCGGTACACTTTCCCCATTGGCCTGTCAACCCTGTGTCATATAAAACGGCGCTACACTTTTTTGAATATATCTATCGGATTAATACGTTATAATAACCGATGAAATGGTTGAATAGGACATGGGGTGGTTTTTCTGCCGTTGTATTGTAAAAGAGGGTATATATGCCTGCAATGGGCATCAGAGGTTTTATAATGAATTCAAGTCAGGGTACTATGGGTGAACAACTCTCCTTATTTGATGATGAATATACCTTGTTAAACACCGGTGTGTCGGAATTGACAAGGCTCGATCTGGATGAGGCAAAGAAGACTTTCCAGCGCTGCAAGGAAATGTGGAAAGACAGTGGTGATATTGACAGTAAAGTTAAACTTGCCGATTTTCTGATCCGGGGTTTTGCTGATGCCCCGAACAACTGCATGGATGAGCCCGCCTATCTGTACAAATTATGGCTGTCTTTTGAAGACTATGTGAAATCTATAAACTTTGACAGTCTCGTAAAAAGTCCACGCAATGTCATTCTGAGGAGCGGAGCGACGAAGAATCTCAATGATATTAGATTCTTCGCTATCGCTCAGAATGACAAAAGAGTGTTTTTCAGACTTTTTACGAGTTCATCAACTTTGAATCTGATAATATCGTCTCGGACATTAAAAACTCCTTTTTCAGAAAGTTGCTCGAAGCCGTTGCCCGATGTAATTTGGCCGATGTGCCCTATCTTTTCAAGAACATCCCGAGTGATAATGAACCATTTATGAGACTTATCAGATGGATTGACTTCATAGATATCCGCAGGCGCATGAAAGATATTAACCCTTCCCTGTTTTCCGAATATTTGAAATATGTCGGAAGAAGAAAACAGACAGGAAAGTAAAGTTTGCAGGGTGGATTAAGCGAAGCGAATCCACCGGAAACTGAGAGCAGTGGACAGTGGTCAGCTTGAAGAGGCACATCCATTAAAACAAGGATTGAAGCACGTATTCCCCACTCAGACAAGAAATAAGCATCACCTTTGCCTTACTTACATAACCGGCAGTCAGGATAACAGGAGGGGCAAAGCAGGCGCATGTCATCGCAGAGATAAAAGCTGAGGACCGGTTGATGGCAGCCCGTGCAAATGAGATGCTCCAGCCTGTTGGTTATCGGATTCAGGGGTATCTCCACAGGCATCCTGTTTTTACGTCGCTGTAGATCCACCCTGAGAACGGAAGCTGACATAAAGACGCGAAGAACATTAATCGGCTCTATCAGGATTTCCAGGGCATATCTGTCACGGGCATCGCCGATTTTTTTATGATACTCTATTTTTGTCGCCTCCAATTGAGATAATCCCCTGTCAACATCCTCTTTTTTAACTCCCTTCTTTTTCAGGGTTTTCTCTATCTCTCCGGCGATCGTGCCATAATATTCCCGGAGCCTCCTCATGTCACGATTGAGCCGCCTGTTTAAACTCTTCAAAAAATCCTGATATTCAAGGAGCGCCAATCTGCCGGCTATCTCTCTCCCTCTTTCCAGAGACCCTGCTATATCCAAAGTCCTTTGATCGGAAAGATTGTCCGAGACGTTCTTCAATTCCTCTTCCAGTCTTTCCCATATTTTCAGGGGAACGGTACCTGTCTGTTCGTTGAGCGCTATCGTCAGAATACGCTCTGCCTTTGTATCTGAAACAGCGCTGACCCTGAAATTCATCAGCAGATAGCTGAGCTGTTTTACTTCATAATCCACGAAACGGAAGATGCCGTTTTGAACGATTAGATTGTTCTCAAGGATTTTTTCAGGGTTCTTGATGACGGGCTTCAAATGGGGAAGTGATACTGCCGCAAATAATCCTCTTGAAGAGACCAGAGATCCGAGAGAATCGATAAGGTCATTTTCATAATGATTTCCGTCTCCACCCTGAAATGTAAAGGTTTCCATCTCACCAACGGAAAGGCTCTCCTGAAGTTCTTTGGGGAAAAGTATCTGTAGAGCGTTGTCAACGGTTGACTCGACGAGACAACCGCGCCTCTCGAGGATTCTTGTAACCAGGCCCTGAATATCCATCAAACCTCAAACCTCAAACCTCATAATCTTCACCAAATATAACCTCATCTAATTCTTTGGTCTTTTCATACGTCTTCCTGGCCGCTACGATCTCCTCACCTAATTGGTCAAAGTTTGCCTTAAGCTCCGAATCATCTTTTGAACCGGCCCACAGGTCCATGACAATGTTACTGAAATCTCTATCTGACCCGAGGTTGCCGAGGATGGTGTCTATCTCACCTATGACCAGCTCAAACATATTGATCTTGTCGTCCAATATTCTCATCATGTAATCCTCGATGCTTCCCGACATACAGAGATTGAAGACATAGACGTCGCGCTTCTGGCCTATGCGGTGCAGTCTCCCTATCCTCTGCTCGAGTCGCATCGGGTTCCATGGGAGATCATAATTGATCAGGGTATTGCAAAACTGGAGGTTTCGACCCTCTCCGCCCGTCTCAGTGCTGAGAAGGATGGGGACATCATCCCGAAATGCCGAGACAGATCTGTCCTTCTCCCGAAGCGTCATACTCCCACTGAACACCGCAAAAGGATAATCCATGCTGCGCAGCAGGTCGCTCAGATACTCGAGCGTCTTTACATATCTGACAAAGACTATCTTTTTATCTTCATTTTTCCTGATGAGTTCCGTGAGCCGGTTCCCTTTGGATGAATCATGGTCGATCTCTCTGATCCTGAAAAGGATATCAGATAGACGCCGGCGATCATCTGAATGCAGATTAGTCCTCTTTTCCAACAGATTTCTGATGGATTCCCCGAGGGCAAAGGGAGAACTTCCAGCCGCCATTTGAAGATTGGTGATTGTAAATTGTTCCCGCTCTCCTTTTTCACTGTAAAAGCTCCTTATAAAACTGCTTGCCTGCTGGTACACCTCCTTCTCTATGGGCAGCGGTTCCACGTAAAGGGTGGTCGCAAAACGTTTCGGCAGCCTGACATCGACCAGCGAGCGGGTGTTGCGGATCATGACATCCCGCAGGAGCTTCCTTAACTTTTCAGGATTATTCGGCGCATGGAGATTTCCTCTCTTTACATACTCCTTCTTAAATTCCGTTTCGGTGCCGAGGGTTCCCGGTCTGAGAAGGGTGATCAGGTTGTACAATTCGATGAGATTATTCTGGACAGGGGTTGCGCTCAAAAGAAAGATGAACTTCTTCTTTATGGAATCGACCAGTTTGTAATTCAGAGTTCTCTTGTTACGCAGGTAATGTGCCTCATCGACAATCACCAGATCATAGTCTATGGAGGTAATTGTCTCGAAATTTTTCCGGGACTTGGCCGTATTGATAGAGGCGACAACGCGATCCTGCCTGCGCCAGAAATCCTGAGGGGTCTCACGGTAAAGAATATCGTCCGTTGTGGAAAACTCAAGGTCAAACTTGCTTTGCATCTCTTCCTGCCACTGAGAAACCAGGGAAGGGGGGGTCAGGATGAGCGCCTTCTTTATCATTCCTCTCATGATGTACTCTTTCAGGAGCATACCGGCCTCGATGGTCTTTCCCAGCCCCACCTCGTCAGCGAGCAGCACCCTTCCCCGAAACCGCTTGAGTACGTTGGATACAGTCTCGATCTGGTACCAGTATTTATCAATATTCTGGAGATGTTCCAGACAGAGCAGTTCGTCGAACTCTTTTACGAGGCCCAGGCGCTGATATTGCAAAAGAAGGTTGTAATCTTCAAATAGGTCATATTCCCCCCGGGGTATTCTTTTGGAAAAATCGCCGTCCACAGAAATTAGCTTAACTTCCACGCCTCGATTGAGCGGGCCCTTATCCTTGAAAGGTGAAAGGTCTATAGGTGGATGGTCTTCCGGCAGAGGAACTTCTTTTTTCAGCGATTCCGGTCTGTGTGGTTCAGTGGCGGGAGATTTTTTGACTCTGTCTTTGAGCCCGCGGCGCCGAACCTTCAGCGTCAGCACAGGACTTCAGAACCCTAATAGATTCCTTGATCCAAGTTAATGCGTCTTTCTTAAGCAAGCGCAGCCTCTGATCGAGTCGTTTTCCCTTTATTGCATCGAGAAACCCCTGAAAGGCATCGATCGCCTCTTCGTAAGACCCATGGCGCATCAGGCAGTATCCTGCGAAGAACCTTGACTCAACATCACCGGGCTGCAGTTTCAACACCATGCGAAACAGTTCCACCGCCCGGCCAAAGTCACGCTCATCCATACATATTTGCGCCAGGAGGTGATGAGCCATCAGGTGGTTCGGGTAACAGTTGATGGCCTTTTGCGCATAAACTCTCGCTGTCTTGAGATTGCCTTCACTGTATTTACTGTCGGCCCACAAGTAATTATCTTCCGCTTCCCATTTTCTTGCCCGCTCAGACCTGTCAGCCCTGACCTTTTTTTCGCGCTGCTTCTTTTTAAGAAACTTCTTTTCTTTCATAGCTGTTTTTTGATTGCCTTTTTGACAGGATATACAAGATAATCAGGTATCAGCTCAATAAATCAGGGTAGGGGAGGTTTTAACCTCCCGATGTGGGCGATTAGCGTCGCCCCTACCCCTATTTATTGAGCTACTACATAATCAGGATATAAAGAAAATAAGAAAATCTTGTTAATCCTGTTCATCTTGTCGAAAAACATTCCGCCGCAGGTGGCTAAGTCCATACAGAAAACATTTAGCAGGAGATTCAAGGTATGTCAATAAAACGGGCTTTGTTTGAAGGTTTTTGGTGTTGACATGTGTTCCTGCCCCCTGCTAAATTGGAGGAGTTGTGGAAGCTCAGATTCAAAATTCTATCAAGCAATAACAACCATTCAACCACTCAACGAGGTATGTATATTGGAGAATCAATTACAGAAATATTTCGGATTCAATTCCTTTAAAAAGGGACAGGAAGAAGTAATCGACAAGATAATGAAGGGCCGATCCGCTGCGGCGATTTTCCCTACCGGCGCCGGTAAATCTCTCTGCTATCAACTGCCTGCAATGCTGCTGCCTGGAATGACTCTTGTTGTTTCTCCCCTGCTTTCCCTGATGAAAGATCAAATCGATTTTCTGTTAGAGCACAATTCGCAAACGTATTATTACCGCCCTGGAGTATTTTGAAGAAAAAGGATGGATTGAACTGCAAGCCAGGCAGGCAATCGAAGTTTATGACATAAAGGCCCAGGCTTTCAATATTGATAGGATTACTGAAAAAATGTATAATCTCTTTAAAAGCAAGGAAGAACATGAGATTCGCAGAATACACGTTGTCACTCAACCTAATTATTTAATGTTATGTGTGAGCTTCTGAGTTTAACATACTTAAAAATATGGAGATTATTGGACTAACGATTTCTTAGAGAGATTGTGGGGGGCGGGTGCTGGTTCAAGTATTACTTGATTTACAGATAAAATCCTTTAATACTGCATTTCGTAAATTTCACGGCCTATCGGCCGGAACGAAGCATGAAAGGTAGAAGGGTAGGGCATTATGGCAGAAGACTATTATAAGGTGTTAGGTGTAGATAAAAAGGCCGGCGCCGAGGACATAAAAAAGGCTTACAGGAAGCTTGCACTTAAGTATCATCCTGACAGGAATCCAGACGACAAAAAAGCAGAGGAAAGGTTCAAAAAGATAAGCGAGGCCTATGCAGTTTTAAGTGATCCCGAAAAACGCAAGCAGTACGATACGTTTGGATCCGATACATTCAGTCAAAGATTCTCACAGGAAGACATATTCAGGGGATTCGATCTCAACGATATATTGAGAGGCTTTGGTTTTAGTTTTAGCGGTATGAACGGTTTCGGAGGCGGCAAAAAGAAAAGATACTATACACAAGGCGCTACCGATCCCTTCAGTGAGATATTCGGGGAACAGATGGGCAGACAGCCGGTGGCGCGAAAAGGGGAAGATCTTGAGTATAATATATCAGTAACCCTTGAAGAGGCAGCGTTTGGCGCTGATAAGCGACTCTCCATCAAAAAAAAGGGGGTAACGGAAGAGATTACCATAAAAATACCTCCTGGAATCAGCTCCGGTAAAAAATTGAGACTTTCCGGAAAGGGATTGCCTGGTATAAATGGCGGTCCGCCGGGCAACATGTATCTAAAGATAAACATAATCCCAAATCCAATTTATACAAGGGACGGAAATGATTTATATATAGAAAAACAAATCACTTTTTCCCAGTCGGCGCTCGGCACATCGATTGACGTGCCAACGCTTTCCGGACCCGCAAAAAGGATCAAAATTTCTGCTGGAACTCAAAACAACACAAAGATAAGGATGAAAGGCTTTGGCATTCCAGATCTCAAAGGCGCCGGAAAAGGCGATCAATATGTCAAGATCAATGTGACTGTCCCAAAAAAACTTACCAAAAAGCAAACCGAACTCATAAAAAAATTGTCTGAAGAGGGTTTATAACTGCAAGAACTGCTTTTAGGCACTAAGAACAACTTAA
>JAUWQS010000177.1 GCA_030610915.1 Pseudomonadota bacterium
TTTGCAAATTTAAGTTACTTGGAAGTCGGAAAAATACTCTTTTGTCATTCTGAGCGATAGCGAAGAATCTGATATCATTGAGATTCTTCGTCGCTCCGCTCCTCAGAATGACACTGCGTGGACTTTTTACGATTTCATCAATGTTGATTGAATTACCTTATTCACTCCATGCCTTGGATTTGGCTCCTTAAATATTTTTACTAACTGATATTGTAACTACTCAGACACAGATTCACACAGATGAATGCAGATGTACTCTACACGGCCATAAATTGCGCTTTTTGAATCAGTCGGAATTGCAAGGAAAGATTTACCGCGAAGATTACAAAGATCGAGGTTAACGAATAGTGTTCTTCGTGCGCTTCGTGGTAAAATAACATGATAGTAAAATCTCAAATTATGACCGGTTGCAGTATAGGTTTAAATACAAAGAAATTACGTGACTGCGTGAGTAGTTACAATAAAAGAAAAAATATCAGTGACAATCTGCGTAGATCGGTGGCGAGATAATTACAAAAGTAACTACTCAGCCTACAACAGCCTCAGCCTGACTACCTGAGTAGTTACCTGATATTTAGATAAAATTTTCAGGTCGTTATTCAGGCTTACAGGAGTGCGCTGCATCTCTGACATTAACTCGGAGAAAGAGACTCTTCTCTTTTTTCGTAAATATTGAACTAATTTTGTTCTCTCCGTCTTAAAGAATAGCCATTAAATCAAATGGGTCTACCCAAATAATATTTTTTTTGTTACTTTCCTTCCCTCATCAATTTCTTTTGCTGTCTCTTTGGCTGAAGCAAAAAAATCGGAGATTGATCCTGCTTTCAATTCAACATTCATTTTATGAACTCCTTAATTTCTTTTTCAAAGCGATCAACCTTGAACCGTGAACCATTTCTTGTTTCCTGCTTGTCCGGGTTAGGGCTGGAACATGGAATACATCATTAGACATTTCCCATCTTCCAAACGTTCAATTCCCATCGCTCTCTAACCTTGAACCGTGAACCGTGAACCCGAGTAGTTACGTTTTTCCTTCAGCCTTCAGCCTAAATGCCTACAGCCTAAAACCAGGGCGTTTACGGCGCTGACAGCGGCGGCAGGCCCCCCTTTGCGTCCACGATTTGTTATGTAAGGACATCTCGACTCTAAAAGTTGCTCCTTGGACTCAGAGGCATTGACAAACCCCACGGGCAAGCCGATGATCAGCGCCGGATGTGCCCTATTCCCCTCGACGAGGTCGATAAGACGCAGCAGTCTTTTATTGATGCCTGACCTTACCATCTCCATATCTGTTATGATCATTCTACCCGATTTAACAGCGCCGATACCGGCTGCAATCGCCCCAGGGTGAAATCTGATCGATGACAGATAGTCAAAATCTGCGGTGGCATGGATCATTCGCCTGACAATGATCCATTGATCCTGCGAAAACCCGTGATTCCCTGCCTCGCTTTCAATAATACGAAAGCTCTCCTGCTCAATTTCATTCGGTTTCATTTGAATTTTATTCACCCTCCTCTTTGCCCCGATGCTTCTACTAATCAGATATTACAACCCATTTACGAACAAATCTTTGGGATAGGTAACCACAAATTCAATGTTGATTTCCTGTTTTTCCCTGGGTTGTAAATTATATTCCCAGAGCATAACCCCCTCTTGGTCCTGATAATTCCTTTGCCCAGGCTCCGGGGTAATCCTTATGTTTTTTACCTGCACTTTATCCGTGCGTGATACTGGAATGGAGTCGATTACCCTGAGAATAACGGACTTGTCCTTTATATTCTCTGCCGTGATTTTATAAGCAAGTTCCCTGACAACGGTATCTCTTTCAATCTTGCCCAAAAAGGTTTCCTTTATTTTTTCACGCTTTACTTTAAGGTTCCTGTCCGCACCAAGGCTCATGTTAAATTCCTCTCCGGCCTTTTTTTCGCTGAGATAGGTCTTGCCGATATACCTGTCTGCGAAGTAAACATTCAAAGACCCACTCAAAAGCTCCTTGTCTGCCCTGGCTTTAAAGATCAAAAAGGTGAGCGGACGGTCTTCGGCACAGCATAATAGAAAAAACTTCCCTGCAACTTTTTCGTAAAAAGGGGCAGAATTGTCTCTTTATCTCTCGATTCGATATTGAGCATCCGGGGAATTTTGTATTCAAAGGAAAGGGGCAATTCCTTTTTCTGAGCCATGGTAAATGCTGCCTCCTGTTCCGGAATGTCGAGAGCCTCTTCCAGCTTCATTATTATTCGTACCGAAAGCGCCCTCCCACTTGGTAGGCCGGCCGATCTTCCTCATAGCTTTGTCCCCCGGCCTTGGCACATCCAGGAATCAGCTTGAAATGGAAGGAAGGCCCACACCTTTTAAGGGAATGACATTTGAAACGGACAATGCCACTTTTCTCCAGTCCTCACCCGTTTTCTGCCGGATATTGGAAAACATAGTCACATCGGCCTCTGTAAGAGTGAGTGGAATGGCAACCTTATACACTGGAGTTCAGGATGCGTTTTGAGTAAGATAAGAAGCTTGAATGTGGATATTTTGTTCTCTTTTTGAATTGAACAGGACTTCAATGACCTTTTTGTTTTTTTTGCCTGGCACTTGAAGAGCATCCAGTTCCTGTTTCAGCACTTTGATTTCTTTGTCTGTTTCTTCTATGGAAGCGTCAATAGACTGTTTTTCCGCGCTAATCTTTTGGAAATTGGAGTTCAAAAATGCAAGGGTCTGGGTTAAATCTTCAATCTTCGGAAAACTGGTATTGATCTCGCGGGGAACCTGGATTTTGGCAAAATTGATCAGAGAACATAAAAAGGCATCATTTTTATTCAACTCTTCCTTTTTATCAGACAAAATCCTTTTCGACTTTTTAAGTTTTTTGATCTTTTCCTCCAGGGCCAGGATCTTTTCCCGGGGCGACTCTTTAAGGGGAATCTCCTTGAATTGAACGCTAAAGATTTCCCCGTCCCCAAAGACCGCTGCCGAAAGGGAATCCCGATCGACATGATATGCTTGAATTTCCAGAAAAAGTTCATTAAGCCCTTTTTGAATTTGTGCGAATGCTTCCCTCTTAACCAGCGCCTGTTTTGAAAACAGGGTCACTTCTTTGATCTGAGAAGGAACGTTCTGTGCCACAGCAAAAAAAGGCGCAAACAAAAACAAAAAAAGAATGACGATTACACACCACTTTTTCATATTTGTCTCCTTACTGATTTACGCTTTATTTTTGTGAAGGTTGAATGGGTGCCCTCTTACCGTTCGACTGAGCGTTCGCCCCTGTTTCGTGATGTCCAATTCAGCCTCCTGTCTCTGGAGAGGCCTGTTTTAATCCTTCAGGGAAGAGAATAAGAGAAAAATCCCTGTTCTTTAAAATACCTGTCAAAGCCAAAAACCTTTTCGATCTTATAGCGCCGCATCGTTATGAAACTGACACAATCAACGAGGCTCAGTTTTCTCCGGCCCATGCCAAGCCAGAGATCGTATGACCGATTGTGCATTGATTCGTCAGTCCACAGAACCTTCGCCATGCTCAGCACATCCCTGTACCAGAGATTGGCAGCCTCAAAACCCAAGCGGCCCTGTAAAAGGGCAAGTGTTTCCACAACAACATAGTTGCCGGTATGGAAATAGAAATCGTTCTTTAGAAAAGATTTCCATAATCCGGCTGCTTCCTCATGATTATTATCCGAACGGTCCATCAAGGCATAAAAGGCCGAGGTATCCACAAAAACCTTTTCACTCTCCATGACGAACCTCTTTGCTGAAGCCCTCTGCCAAATAGTCATCATGCCTCTCTGAAACATCGGAAATCCCCGATGAAAAGCGCCCGACAGCGGCAAGCGCCCTCTTTTTTTTGTCTTCAGGAAAATGTTCCTCCTGTGTTCGAAAGAGGGCAACCCCTTCACGTATGAGCTGAGAAACTGACACACCCCTGGCCCTGGCCTCCGCTCTCAGCCACTCAATCTGATCCTCTTCTATTTGAATCTGTGTTCGCAGCACAATAATGCCTCCATGATGGTATTGTATGGTAATACACACATCATGATAGCTTTTATATGGAACCCTGTCAAGAGCGGCTAAATCCGCCCCTACAACCGCAAACATCAGATCGGTAGCTGAAGGCTGTAGGAAAAACAACCTAATGTCGTGTCAACCGTGAAACACATAATGACCATTTGCTCTATCCTATTATGGCACAGGCGGATTTAAAATAATCAATGCAACATTGTTTCTGCTACTAAGAATCCGTAAAGAATTGGCAAAAAGAGGGTAACTCTTTCTTCTGGAAAATTAAAGGAGGAAGTGTGATGGAAAAGAAGAAGCATTTTACACAAAAGCAGAAGCTGGATATCCTGGAAAGCGCAAAGGAAATTGTGATAAAGAAAGCCGGCAATTTAGCTGGGATTCATTACACGACGGTATATCAATGGCAGCGTAAATTAGAAGTCTTGGGAGAGGAGGCATTTTTAGCATACCTGCCAAAATCCCGTGGCCGTGGAATCAAAAAGGTCACCGAAGAACAGGAGAAGGGAGTTCTTGAGACCTGGGAACGTTATCCGGGATTTGGACCAAGTCAGGTACGAAATCAATTAAGGAGACAGGGGATAACGATTTCTACCCGGACAGTTCAAAGGTAATAGTTCAATAAATAGCGGAAGGCGTATGGCAGAAGCATGTAGCGGAAGGCTTCAGCCTTCCATGTGCTTCAGTCATACTGTGTTACATGAATATGGAGACCTGAAGGTCTCCGCTACAGGGGCCGTGCAAAGCTCAAAGGCGTAACCTCTACGCCCAAACCCCGCTTCCAGAAGATGGAAGCGGCTACGTGTCTGGGGTTGCCCCTATTTATTGAGCTGATACC
>JAUWQS010000114.1 GCA_030610915.1 Pseudomonadota bacterium
GTTTCATTATATCACCTTGTGGCCGGAATGAGTCAATGGAGATTTACGTTTTCTCATAGATTCTCCTTTAAGTTCCAGCCTATAAGAGTTATGAATGACTCTATCCATAATGGCATCTGAGAGGGTTGGATTTCCGAACCGTTCATGCCATTCTGAGATGGGGACTTGTGTGACTAGGATTGTGGATGCATGATTGTATCTATCCTCTGTGATTTCGAGAAGGTCGGTGGTATGAGTTTCTGATACAGGATTGCGAAGCCAGTCATCGAGGATGAGAAGATGGGTTTTTCTAAGCAGGTCCAGCAGCTTGGGATAGGACCCATCCGCATGGGACATTTTTAATTTTTCAAACAACCGACTAAGTTGAAAGTAGCGGACTTTAAATCCATGCCGGCAGGCTGCATTTCCCAGGGCACAGGCAAGATAGGTTTTACCCGCACCGGTAGGGCCTGTAATTATCGTATTGAGTTTTTCCCGGATCCATTCCCCTTCTGCTAAGTAAAGAACTTGACTGCGATCAAGCCCGCGCTTTTTTGAGATCTCTAAATCTTCCATAACCGCAGGCTCTCTAAAGCGGGCAAGGCGAACGCGGCTTTTCTGTTTTCTTGTCTGCCGAAGGTTCCATTCTCTGTCAAGGAGAAGCCCGATCCGCTCTTGAAAGGAAAGTTTCTTGTATTGGGTGCTTTCCATCTGTTCTCTCAGGCCTTCAAGCATGCCATAAAGTTTCATAGCGGCCATTTTATCCATTATAGGCTGTTTAAGCATGACTGACTCCTTATTGATTTTCTCCCAGTCTTTATTTTTGCTCCAAAAACTAGAGAGTCTCTAAAAACAAGGCTCTCAGAGGCCATATAAAAGCTTTTCTTTATTCTTTCCATATTCTTGCCTTCAGGAATAATACTTTGTCCCCCGGATATTAGCGTGTGCTTTACTCTTTATGATTACGGGTTTATCTAATGCTACTTTATCCAGGCCTGCCTCCAGGATGTTTCTCACTCCTTTGTAGGAATGAAGGCCAAAGACAAGTGCTCTTTTACAGGCTGCTTCAAGTCTCTCTTTTCCGTAGCGGGTTTCCAAACGCATAAGGCCCAGCGAGGCACGATAACCCTGTTGTCTGTGGCGCCGGGAGGAAAGGATTGTTTTTACCATTTGAGCTGTCTCTGAGCCGCTTTTTTCTGCCCAGCGAATAAATCTCTCAGGATTGCTATCTGCATACTGACGATGAGACTCTGGCATGTGTTCAGGGTAGGTTGAGTATCTGCCCGGCGTATCGTCCCTTTTGTGGGAGGAAACTCTCTTAGATTTATAAAACACCTCTGCAATATTATCTGTAGCTCTGATATCCACATTCTTTTGAATCAGTGTATAAGGAACAGAGTAGTAATGCTTGTTAAATACCACATGATAATCAATCCCAACTTTAGCTCTCTTCCATTCTGCCAGTTCAAAAGGTTTCTCCGGTAATGGCTGCAGCGCAGGCTTGTCCAACTCTTCGAACAACTCGTTGCGGCTTTTCCCCAGATGAAGCATTTTGCGGGCATTGAGCTCTTCGAACTTAACTTTTACGGCTTGATTTATCTCTGTAAGGGAGAAAAACTGTCTGTTCCGCAGGGGCGCGATAACCCAGTACTCAACCACCTGGACCCCGGATTCCACCTTGGCTTTGTCTTTGGGATGGCGGACTCTTGTGGGGATAACCGCTGTAGTGTAATGCTTTGACATTTCCTGATAGGTTGGATTCAGGTCTGGTTCATAAAAGCAAGGCGATGTCACCCCTGTTTTTAAATTATCCGGTACTAAAACCTCTGTTACCCCGCCAAAGTAGGCAAAAGCCCGCACATGAGCACCGATCCATGAATTTAAAGCTTGTGAATCCTGTGCTTCCACATAATTGCGGCTGCTGGCCCCTAGGGTTGCAACAAAAATATAGGCTTTCTTCTCCTCTCCTGTCGAGGGATTTGTATAAACCATGGTCAGACCTGCATAGTCAACAAAGAGCTTCTCTCCTGCTTTGTGATTGAGCCGCATCATAGGCGTCAGTTTCCCAGACCAGCCTTTATAAAGCTCGCAAAACTGGGAATAACTGTAAAAGTTAGCATCCTCATCCTTATGCTCAACCCACAGAAGTTTCCGAGTAACTCCTTTTTTCCTCAAGTCCTTATGAATCAAAACCCAGTTGGGGCAGCTTCTTTTTTTACCAATCTTAATTGCAGAAGGAAAAAGCATGCTCTCCAAGGCTTCATCTGTAAGTTCTGCAGGCAAAGGCCAACTCAGCCCCGCTTCTGAAGCTCTAAGTAAATGCTCTCTTACAGTCTCTCTCCCAATCGAACATGCTTTGGCTATAGCCCGGTTGGAAAGTCCCGCATGATTCAAGCGGAATACTTCTTTTATTTTGCGCATGGAATATGTTCCGCGGAACATATTCCATGTAATGTGTCCATTCCAAATATGTGTCCATTATAACTTAAGTTTTTGATATTAAACGATTATAACCGCAAACAAGGGCACATAATTAAACAATGCAAGTATGCGATAATCTCTTTATCACTATTTAAGAAAGGAGGTTTTCATGTTGGAACATTACTTCATTCGACAAACCACTATTGACCGTATCCGTTCTTCTTGGATGGGTGTACCAATCGAGCGGTATGTCAATTGGTTGACAGAGAAAGGGTATGCACCTCGGAATGTGCTCATTCGTGTTCCGTTACTAATGCGTTTTGGTGAGTTCGCCCGAGAGAGTGGTGCTGCGATTTGGGAGGAACTACCAAATTATGTTGAGCCTTTCGTTAATGCTCGGCTCAAAAAGCGTGGGAAAAGTCGTGCTACCGAAGAATCAACGAAAGGGGCTGTGCGAGCTGTAAGTGGCCCCATTCATCAAGTACTTCGGCTGATAATCCCGGGCTATTCTGGAGGGGGTCGTTCTCACAAGTTCCCCGATCCATTTGTTGTTCACACATATGGATTTTTCACATATCTGCGTGGAGAGCGCGGACTTCGGGAGCCTACGATCATTCAGTACAGCCATTACCTTCGCTGTTTTGAGGCTTACTTGCAAAGTATCAATTTGAACTTGCTAAGTGAACTTTCACCAGCCGTTCTAATTTCCTTTATTACTAAGCGCAGTCAAGTACTGGGAAAAAGGTCCATACAATGGCTCTGTAACGTGCTGAAAGTCTTCCTTTGTTATTTGTATCGTGAAGGCCTTGTTGGACGTGATCTCAGTCAATACATTGAATCCCCTCGGCGGTATAGCCACGCACATATTCCTCGATCCATCTCGTGGGATGAGGTGCGACGCATGTTGGAGATTGTCGATCGCAGTAGTCGTGTAGGTAAACGTGACTATGTGATTTTGCTACTTCTGGTGTCATATGGTTTGCGGGCGCGTGAAGTCGCAGCATTAACCCTAGACGATATTGATTGGCGACATGACCGCCTTCGCATACCTGAACGTAAGTCGGGACATTCCTCAGCCTATCCGTTGTTGTCAATCATAGGTGAATCCATTTTGGATTACCTCCAACATAGTCGCCCTAAAACGTCGGAACGGACACTATTTTTCCGTGCTATTGCACCCTATACGCCCATGACCTATGTAGCGGTTTCCCTTCGAGTCAAACATTACCTTCGCAAGGCTCAAATCGATATCCCACGCCCAGGTTCTCACACCCTTCGACATACGTGTGTTCAACGCCTTATCGACGCCCAGTTATCGTTTAAAACCATCGGTGACTATGTGGGCCACAGCTCCCCCGATGCCACCAAAGTCTATGCCAAGGTTTCAATAGAGGCCCTTCGCGAGGTCGCTTTGGGAGATGGAGAGTTAGTCGTATGAAAGATAAACAGAACAGATTCCAATCTTCTTTGAGCGGACATATTGAGGCTTTCCTTGCCTACAAACGAGCCTTGGGAAATGATTTTTCTACAGAAGAGAGGGGACTACGTCTCCTCGACCGATATTTAGTCAAAGAGCAGGTCGAATCTATTGAGGAGATTACTTGCCAGATGATCGACTCATTTCTGGCGTCACGTCCAAGGTTATCCTCCCGCAGTTACAACCATCTTCTCGGCTGCGTGCGCCGCTTGTTCAAATGGTTGGTGCTTCATGAAGTGATTCTCCATTCACCATTAAGTGCACAGCCTAAACGCAACACGCCACTGCGTAAACCTTTCTTATTCGACAAAACATTGGCTCGGAGGCTTCTGGAAGCTGCTTTCTATTTGCCTGATAGACCAAACTGCCGTCTCCGTGGTGAAACATACAGGATGATTTTCGCAATGCTGTACGGCCTGGGGTTGCGGGTGGGCGAAGTCACGCGTCTGTGCCGAAAAGATCTGGATTTTGACCGCCAACTGGTTGTCGTTAATCAAACAAAGTTCTCCAAAAGCAGACTTGTACCCTTTGGGCCGCGTATGTATGCACGTTTGTGTGAGTACCTCCAGAAACGTGAATCCAACTTTGGGACACTTCAGCCAGACCATTCTGTGTTCTCTTTTGCAAAGGACAGGCGAAAACAGATAAACCCCACTACAATCAGCTGGACATTCCACAAACTAGTAACAACGCTCAACTTCTCCATCCCGCCTGGGGTCACTCCTCCACACCTTCATTGTTTACGTCATTCTTTTGCCGTAGGTACTTTGTTGCGTTGGTATAAAGCTGGAGTTGATCCATCACAGCGCCTGTTTTTTCTCTCGACCTTTTTAGGACACGTAAGTCCGTCATCAACCGCAGTTTATCTAACGATTACAAAAGAACTGCTTCAGGAGGGATGCAAGCGCTTCGAACAGTTCGTTGCCCCTATCCTTTTGGAGGTAAAGAAATGAAAACCAATACCATTGGCCCTGTTATCTATTCATTTTTCGAAGATTATTTGAAGTGTCAGAAAGGGCTGCGCCCATCCTCAGTGAAAAGCTATCGGGATTCGTTACGGTTGTTCTTGAACTTCGTATCCCTCGATGTCCATCGAAAGATTACCCGCCTCAGCCTGTGTGACATAACTGCAGGACGGGTACGTAAATTCCTAAATAGCCTGGAAGAAGACCGTCATAACCACATACGGTCCCGTAACCAACGTTTGTCCGCACTACGTATTTTTTTCGAATACCTTGCTCACCAAAAACCGGAAATGTTGTCCCAGGCTGAGCAGGTCGCCAGAATTCCCACCAAGCGTGTACCGCCCCCAGAAACCTACTACCTGGAAAAAGACGAAGTCAACACCTTGTTTGCCAGGATGCCTACTAAGGGACGATTTGCCTTGCGAGACCGTACATTGTTGCTTTTTCTATACAACACGGGGGCCCGAGTACAGGAAGTCGCAGATCTGTGTGTCTCTAACCTTGAGCTCGAACCTCAGCCACGTGTTTCTCTGCATGGTAAAGGCGATAAATGGCGTGCGTGTCCACTTTGGAAAGAGACGGCATCCCTTTTAAAGCAACTCCTCAGTCAGAATAAAAGTACAATAACACCAGAGCGCCCTGTGTTTATGTCACATTGCAATAGTGCACTCACTCGATTCGGAATATACAAGATCGTCCGTCGGCACACACAACACATTATCAACCAGAATCCACATGCACGGAAACGAAGGGTCTCACCACACGTCTTCCGCCATACCACAGCAGTACATCTTTTGGAAGCCGGTGTTGATGTCAATGTCATTCGTGCATGGCTTGGACACGTCAGCCTGGAGACAACTAACCGCTACGCTGAGATCAATATCCGCATGAAGGAAGAAGCTCTGAGTCATTGTCAGCCACCCATTTTAGAATCTGAAAGATTCTTCGGAAAAAGAATCTGGCAAGATGATCCTACGCTCCTTGAATGGCTTGAATCTTTGTAAAAATTATGTTGCCAAGAAATCGCGATTTCACTGGAAAATCAGGCAATCCAAGCCGAATGGACACATATTTGGAATGGACACATTACATGGATAACCTCTTT
>JAUWQS010000509.1 GCA_030610915.1 Pseudomonadota bacterium
GTCGGGTTCAGGCATCTTTCCGGCCTTTAGTGCCCCGATCAGTTCATCCACCTTCTCAATTGTCAGGTTTTCATAGTAGGTGTCATTGACCTGGATCACCGGACATGTGCCGCAGGATCCAAGGTCCTCGACGGCGGACAATGTAAACAAACCGTCACTCGTGGTCTCACCGGCTTCGATACCCAGTTTTTTCTTAAGATGATCAAGAATATCATAAGCCCCGCACAAAAAACCCGGTATGTTGGTATCAACCTGCAGGTGATATTTGCCAACCGGTTTTGTATTATACATCGTATAATACGTTGCCACGCCGTAAGCCCTGCCGGCAGATATACCCGCAATACCGGCCACCTCTTCAATGTCATCATTAGACAAAAAATTGTTGTTGTCACGCTGCGCTATTTCGAGAGCAGGCATAAGGATCGATTCCTTATTGGGGTAGTGACTAATCAACTCAGATACTTTTCCCTGTGTTTCTTTATTCATCCTTGTCCCTCCTAAGTTTATGGTCTGTCATGAAATTAACCGGTACTGAAAATATATTCTCAAAATCACAGAGGTAGTAAAACACTCTTTCCTTACACTACAACTCAAATCCACACTCCGCTTCACTCCAGCGAAATGACACGAAAACACGGTGCATCATGCCCGCTCCTTAATGAACCGGGCGCAGATATACATCTACTTTAAATCTGGAGATTTTTATCACAGACTTCAGGATATGTCAATAAATTTAAAGGGTGACTACTCACGTAGTCAGGCTGAAGCTGTTTAGGCTGAAGGCTGAAGGTACTCGAAAAACACGATTGCCGCACTTTGGCGGAGATACAGTAAACTTTTGATCAAATATAGTTTCAAAGTGTGCAGTTTGCACGCTTTTCCTAACAGTCTTCAGCCTTCAGCCTATCTACCTGAGTAGTTATCTTAAAGGTAACTGTGGAGCCCGGCAAGGACATAATTTACTCCAAGGTATGTAAACATGACCGCAAGAAAGCCTGCAATGGAAATCAATGTCATCCTCATTCCCCTCCATCCCCTGATAAGACGCGCATGAAGAAAGGTGGCGTAAATCAGCCATGTAATGAGCGACCAGGTTTCCTTCGGATCCCATCCCCAATATCTCCCCCAGGCATGATCAGCCCAGGCAGCTCCGGTAATGATCCCCAATGTTAACAATACAAAACCGATCGATATCATCTTGTATATGACCTCATCCAAAAACCTCGGCTCAGGCAGTATGTCGATAATGCTTCCCTTCAGTTTTAACTTTAATAGATAGAGTATACTCGTTCCAAACGAGATGGCAAAACAGGCATAGGCGAAAAAGGAACTGATAACATGGCTGATCAGCCAGTTACTTTGAAGTGCGGGAATCAAAGGTTGGATCCGGCAATCTATATTCCCGGACAAAGAGACGTAAGCCAACAATATGAAAGCAAAGAAAGAAGACAGGGCGCCGATGAGACCGCTTTTGTATCGTCTCGCCATAATCAGCTAGATGAATATGGTGGACCAGGAAAAGAATACAAAGGATTCATAAAGATTCGAGAGGGGAGCGTGTCCGATCCCCAGATGGTAAGAGTGTATCCAGCGGATAATAATCGCTGCCGTATGGACTGTTAAGCCGGAAACGGCT
>JAUWQS010000540.1 GCA_030610915.1 Pseudomonadota bacterium
AAGAACCACAAACATAATTGAACGGCTCAACAAAGAATTTAAACGTAGGACAAAGCCCATGGAAATCGTAGCAGGGGAGCGGGCCTGCTACACGCTCCTGACTTTTATCTGTTTAAAGATGGAGCTGCATTGGAGATCAAATCCTATAGGAAAAGTGCGTAACAACCTGCCATTCTTTAAAGAATCGGCCTTTAATAAATTTACACAATTAACTTGACACTACTCCCTATAGCCCTAATCTTCGTTCATTGTCTCTCTCAGTCTTCCGGAACATTTGAAAGTGACAACTGTTCGGGCATCCAGCATAATTGCTTCACCTGTCTGTGGATTTCTTCCTCTCCGCGGGGCTTTTCTCCTCACAGACCATTTTCCGAAGCTGGATATGCAAATATCATTCCCTTTCTTCAGCTCGTCTTTCATCAACCCGAATACGCTCTCAACGAGCTCCACACATCTTTCCTTTGAAAAGTCGGACTCAGCATATAGTTTTTCAACGATCCTGGCCTTGGTAAGTGTCATAAATCCTCCACCCTTCTATTTTATCTTAACTGTCTAAGATAGCGACAATTATCATTATAGTTGTATTAAGTAAACAAATTTATTGTAGATTGCAACCATAAAATTCAGGTTTCGGGTTTCGAGTTTCGGGTTTCGGGTTTCGAGTTCGAAAAAACAACTTTAGACTCGAAACTCGAAACTCGTCTTTTGAGAGTCAGGGGCATTGCCTCTTTGCTCAGCATCAACATCCTTCCGGCGGTTTTCCTTATATCCCACTGAGCGTGTACATCAAGACGCAGGCGGGCGATATGGTATAATTCCCTGGCATTTATCTTCATTGCAACTCTCTTTCTGTGGGCGTTGGTCAAGATATAAGCCGCCGCATCAGGCGCCGCTTTCTTTAGCCGATCATAGGTCTCCTCTGTTCGGGATATGGTATCCCTGAAACGTCCTTCCATTCCTATCGCCGATACCGCCGGAGGTATGGTGACGCCAAGTGAAGGATCGTAGTCCTGGCAGTTTATGGTGGCCATACGATGTCTTTTTAACTGGGCGAAGCAGGATGCGCTGACGGTAAGTTCAAAGAGAAGATCGACATTCTCAAACTCTCTCAGGGCGCTGTCATGCGGCTTCATATAAAGG
>JAUWQS010000429.1 GCA_030610915.1 Pseudomonadota bacterium
GTCTTTTTCGCCCATATCTGCGTCAGACTCAAATTTTAATCCTCAAAATACTCAATGTATTCTTGCGGTTAAAATTTTCGTCTTCCTTGATCTGAACAAAAAATCCTATTTTTCGTTCGGGCACTATTAGAAGGCCGTTTATTAAATCATAAATCTTATTTTTGCAAGTTTTTTCTGATTAATCCCCCACTACCAGATATGCGGCATTCATCCCGGAGATAACTTCACCTTCAAACCCGAGACCTGCTAATAACATCCCTCCTGTAAGGAAGACATTTTTGACAGGGGTACTGTTTGACAGAGTGGAAATGCCGAGGAGTGGATTCCCGTTTATTCTATATTTCTGATTGATGACATTCTGATATTTCCTTGATATCTCAATTGATTTCCCGACATTCGTAAAATCAAGATTTTCTCTTAAAAATGGGAGAAAATCTTGCAGATTATCCAGAATGCCGGCAGATACTCGTTCCAGATCGCCATTGCTCAATATCAATGGAGATTTCTTTAAAAAGACTGTGGCGCTGATTGCCCTCTTTCCGTGAGGAGCAGATACTGCATCTTTAGATGAGCTAATCTCTAAAAAGACAAGATTATTATTCATTACCGGTCTTTCTTCATCCATGATAATGATCACGTATTCTGATATCTTTTCGGGTATTCCTTTTTCAGAGATTCCCATATGAAGTGTAAATGGATAATACACAGCCTCGATGGATTCAATTTTCCTTGCCGGTTTTTCAAATCTCTCATCATCAAGGAGCATCTGTTTCAGTTTTTCCCATTTTGTGCTTACTATAAGGTTTCTCCCGCTTATTGTGGATATAATACCTTCGACATCGATATCAACTTCAATCTCACCTGCCGTATTCAGCCTCACGATTCCGCTATTATCTATGAGACTTCCCCCGTAAGATATAAACTTTCTTCTAAGAACATCCGTTAAGATGTGTTTGCCCCCGAGATGACAAAATAAACCCTTCCACGGCAGAGAAAGTATATGAGCATATGAAAGAGGTTTTGCGCTATCCATATAAAGGCTTGAGAGTAGCAGAAGCTCGGCTTCAAAAACCCTCTTCAGCGAGGGAGGATATTGAGTTGCCTTGAACCTTTTTGAAAGGATCGCCCTGTTCCTGATGAATATGGGGGTCTCCACGACGAGTTTTAGATATTCTTTGAATGATCTTGGGCGGGTAAAGGGGTTTTTATTAATAAACCTGGTTATTGAATTGCCGCTCCTCAGAACAGCCGAATAAAACTTGCCTATCTCCTTTATGTTTCCCGGAAATTCCCTCTCCATCTCGCTGATCAGGGCATTTCTCCTGTTATAAAGGTCAATTCTGTGTTCCGGGAGGATTACCTGGAGAGACGGATTTAATTGGGTGATGTTGGTTTCGTCGGTAAATGGTATATCGAGTTCGGAGAATAACCTGGGAAATACCTGTCCTGAACCGAAACCTGTCCAGGGAAAGGGATCTATATTGAAGGTATAGCCTGATTCTGAAAAAAAATCGGGAGTATCCTTTTCAGACAGGAGCGCTGTTTTCTTTCCGTAACGTGCGGAAAGCACGGCTGCTATAAGGGAACTGAGATCATCTCCTATGACTATAGTGTCGTACATCTTCCTCACTGATTTCATCGGATGATATGACGTGAACTCCCTCTCGCATCAGAAGCGCGGATGTCACCCCCATTCCTTCAATAGCGGCGTCATCTTTGCGTATGAAAGAGACGCCACAGGAAGGGCTCATATCCTTCATTATCGCGGCGCTCGCCCCTATCAGTTTTGCGATTTTCGCGGCCTCTTTTGCTCCCCTTAGGAACTGTTCTGTTACATCTCTGCCCATTGAATCGATCACCCTTGCAAGATTGTCGAGGACATCCCCGCCCGCCCCACCAACTATCTGAGCAGAAATGCGGGGGGTGGACAGCCCGCCAAGCTGCTCGGGGCAGAGAGGTATAAATATGGTATTGGGCGCCATTGCCATCAACCTCTCATCCGGGCGGCTTTCACCATCATATCTGCATCGTATTCCCAAAAGGCATGCACTGACGATTATCATGGCAACGATTAAAACTTTGGTAAGCGTTCACGGAAATTAGAAATTAGAAACTGGAAATTCGGCCTTCATGCTTTTGTACTGCTCGACTGAGTGTTCGACTGAGCTCACGCCGAAGTCTGTCAACTCGTAAATTCGTTTCATCCCTCCCAAATTTCTAATTTCCAATTTCTAATTTCAAGTTTCAAGCCGTGAACGATTAAAACTTAGCAAGTGGCGGATTGTGGAGAGGTGACTCGTTGATCTGTTCGCGGCCCTTTATTCGAACCCTCCGGCCGACAACTTCAAGTTTCCCTTCGGC
>JAUWQS010000392.1 GCA_030610915.1 Pseudomonadota bacterium
ATCATGCGATATTTACGAATGGAGCAAAGATAGTTCCTATCAAAAGGCATAGGAATTTCGATAGAATCACAGCAAACGAATTATGCAAGCAAGTTGGACTGAAGCCAAAATATTAAGCTATTCTCATAAATCACAGCCTAACCAATCACTTCACCAGACCGCCAACAGCTCGGCGATTTCTGTAAGTCTCTGCCCCGCATCAAAGCAGGTGGTTATTCAAGGTCAGTGCCCCGCAGTGTTGGCGGCAGGTGAGTTCAGTCGTTCGAATTCAGTTATCTAAATATTTTTCATTGACAAAATATTCCTAATAGGTATATTATTTATACCATGAAATTTGAATTTGACCACTCAAAATCAAAAATCAACAAAGAAAAGCATAGAATTGATTTTATTGAGGCCCAAGCGCTTTGGGAAGATCCCGGCTTATTGGAGATCCCGGCAAGAACGACAGATGAACAGAGTGTTTTAGTTATTGGAAAGATAGCAGCAAAACACTGGTCAGGAGTTATTACATATCGTGGTGAGAACATAAGGATTATTTCTGTGCGCCGGGCGAGAGATGAGGAGATTGAGATATATGAAGGCTAAAGAGTTTGACAAGAAGTTTGATGAGGACGAGAGTGTTGTAAAACATCTGGATCTTTCAAAAGCCAGACGACCTGAACAGGAGCAAAAAAGAGTCAATGTTGATTTCCCGCTCTGGATGATTCATTCTTTGGATAAAGAGGCTAAGCGACTCGGTGTTCCCCGACAGTCAATTATCAAGATCTGGCTTGCAGAGAGATTACAGCAAGCCTCAGCCTGATATCATTCGAACCAATCACTCCACCTGACCGCCAACAGCTCGGCGTTTTTTGAAAGGCTCTGCCTCGCATCAGAGCAGGTGGTTATTCAAGGTCAGTGCCCCGCAGTGTTGGCGGTAGGTGAGTTCGGCCGTTGGGCGCAAAATAAAAAGGAGCAATAAAATGAAAATTTTTACTGCAGTTGTTGAGAAATGTCCTGATACTGAACTTTATGTTGGATTTGTTCCTGGCTTTCCCGGAGCTCATTCCCAGGGGGAAACATTGGACGAATTAAACAAAAACCTTCAGGAGGTTTTAGGAATGCTCTTAGAAGATGGAGAGCCAAAACTCGAGGGTGAATTTGTTGGCACACAGAATGTAGTGGTGGCATAGTAATGGGCTCGCTACCAGTTCTTAAACCGAACGAAGTAGCAGTCATACTGACAAAACTTGGCTTTTATGTAGTTCGGCAAAAAGGTTCCCATAAGCAGTTTCGTCATCCCGATGGCCGAGGTACAACTGTTCCCTTCCATGCTGCCAGAGACATATCTCCTATATTGCTCCGTCAGATTGCCAAAGATATTGGACTTACTGCCAAGGAATTCTTACGAAATCGCTAAGCTACGCCCAACCAATCACTCCACCAGACCGCCAACAGCGCGGCGATTTCTGGAATGCCCTGCCCCGCATCAAAGCAGGTGGTTATTTAAGGTCAGTGCCCCGCAGTGTTGGCGGCAGGTGAGTTCGGCCGTTAGCTCCGCAAATAAATACATGGAAAATAACAAACACATAAACAGAGATGTTACTATTGAACCACATGAACCACTACTGAGTAGACCGCCTGAGGATCAGTTCCTCTATAAGGTAATGCGGGTAGAAGACCTAATAATGTCCATTTCGGATTCGTACCTTCATTTTAACCGAGTGGACAGCTACAAAGATTTTGATGGCGCAGATGCACAAGACGGTGAACAGTTGCCACAAGATTTGAATATTAACCAAAATACGAAATTCATAAAAGCACCAGATTTTTCGGCTGCCGATTATTACAGCCAGTTCAGGGTCAGGACTTATGCATGTTGCTTTTCTATCGAAAACTCAGATTATATATGGCTCAACTACGGTAACGGGGGAAATAAAGGAAAGGTTTGTCTTGTTATCAGGTTTGGGAAATTGCGTGCGATGCTGAATGATGCAATTTTAAAAGGCACATGGTTGCTTGATAATGGAATTCGGTTACGCCCTATATTCGATATTAATTATGGGCTAATTGATTATATTGACTGGAAAGATCACAGATCAAATGTCGAACTTTTTCAAAATCCGATTAAATACATATACTTTAAGGATAAAAAGCGGTTTCAAAATGAGAAAGAATTACGGGTATCCCTGTCAACCGAAGGTCTTCGCAAAATTACATTAAATGACGGGAGTGTGATGAAATTTCCTATGCATTTACAGATGGCTTTTCATTTTGGAACTGCGATAGAAAATGGGACGATAGATGAAATTTTGCATTCTCCTGATTGTGATTCCGAATATCTTTATTCTGAGCTACAAAAGTTTGGTATAGAGAGAAAGAACATAAAAGGGAGCTAACCCTTATAAGGCCTCCTGATGTCAAGAGGTAATATTATCCCTCAGACGAAAAAACGCTTTTTTTTTCGCTTAAACGATTAACGGACTTTCGGCCTATTGACATTATATCTGACTTTATTTCGAAGCGGGTGATCGTCCAAACAAGGACTGCACCAAACACTTATTGAGGTTCCGTCGTCTGATCAGCCTGTGCTGTCGGGTTTGCAACGATCCAGCGGATATTAT
>JAUWQS010000473.1 GCA_030610915.1 Pseudomonadota bacterium
ATAAAGTTAAATTTTTCACATAGAAACCTTGCAAGTTCTGTTCGCCTTATTGAAGGTTTAGACTGCATTGTTTCTTTGATTGCCTCTAAGTTTTTTTCTTTTCTTAATTCTTGTTTTATTGTTATAGTTTTCATAAAGTAAGCTATAATAACATTCTTTGCTATTGTTCAGCTTGTTTTTCGGGATAACGGCAGCGCTCTGTCTGAAAACACATACCTCGATGCTCTGCCTTAAACGCTAACGGCAGAGCCGTCACAAATCCTTTTATCACTCGTTCTTTGTTGTGCCGGCGCAGCCATAAAGCGCTTTCGGTGGATTCGCTCCGCTTAATCCACCCTACAAACCGAGGTTGCCCCTACTTATCGAGCTATTACCAATTTGCTTTAAATGAAACATGTCAATTTTGATGGACTCGTAAAAAGTCGGGAAAAGACTCCTTTGTCATTCTGAGCGATAGTGAAGAATCTGATATCATTGAGATTCTTCGTCGCTCCGCTCCTCAGAATGACACTATGTGGACTTTTTACGAGTCCATAAATTTTATATATCACCGCCTTTTGACAGATGTGGTCAAGGCCAATAGCTTTCTTAAAAAAACTGCGACAGCACCTCATCATTTACCAGCTTTTTGTCAAACCCCTGTCCTATGACCTTGATCTGTCTGAAATCCTCCTGGCAGAAAGGGAATAGATACAGGCTGTCTACATCCTCATTAATGAGGTCAAGGCACTTTTCCCCCAACCCATCAAAACGGTTTGTCTTGAGCTTGCCAAGAAAAACGCTCTTCTGAACACTGATCAGGCCGTATTTCTTACATTCTTTGGCGACTTTGTTCCGTGTCTTGTCGTCTGAGATGTCATAGATAATCCACGCAAGGACTGACATAAAAATCCCCTTTTATCCCCCTTTACAAAAGGGGGAATTCCTTTGCCTACTTCATTGATTCCTCTCAGAGAATTAGAACTCCTTTATCTCAAGCCAGTCAGGCCTTGTCGCTCCGGCATCTGCAAGCAGGATATTGGCCATGCGGTGGGCCTCGTGCTGAACGATGTAGCGTCGTTTGACGTTCCTGCGACGATACCTTATTGATTCATCGAGGTGCCTGTTCATGGCCTCAACTACAACCGGTTCGCCTTTTTGATTCAATGAGACTGCCTGATCGCCGAAGTCAAAAAAATCATCTTTTATCTTTTTACCTGTAAAGAGATAAAGAACAGTTTCGTCTCCATAGATTCTGAACGGTTCAATCAGATCGAAGACAAGGGATTTCTTATTGTAATTATCAGTGTGGAGGAATCCGACATAGGGATCGAGGCCCGACAGGATACACGCCTTCTCAACAAGGGAATAGAGGATGCCGTAACAATAGTTGAGAGATGCGTTAAAAGGATCCTTTGCCGGCATACGAGAGCGCCCTTGAAACCGGTATTTTTCGGGCAGCAGTTTGGACAGACATTGAAAAGTAACTTCTCCCCTTCAAGTGGTTAGTGATCAGGGGTCAGTATTAGAAATTAGAAATTTGGCCTCTGACCACTAACCACTGACCACAGTTGGACTGGCTGCGAAGCCGTCAACATTGATGGCTATATCACACCTATATTTTCTTCTATCAACCCCGCTATATGTTTTGCTGTTTTTGAAATTTCTTCTTTTGAGGGGCCTTCGACCATCACGCGGCAGAGAGGCTGCGTTCCTGAAAATCTGACCATTATTCTTCCTTTTCCGTCCAATTTTTTTTCGGCCGCATCGAGAGCCTTTTTTACTGTGGGAATTGTGTTCAGGTCTTTTTTCTCTTTGATCGTCACATTGACCAGTATCTGTGGAAGTTTTTTCATTATACCGGCAAGTTCGGAAAGTTTCTTCTCTCTTTTTTTCATGATGGCCAGTACCTGCAACGCCGAAAGGGTTCCGTCTCCGGTTGTGGAGTGATCGAGAAATATCAGATGTCCTGATTGTTCTCCTCCGAAGTTGTAGTCGTT
>JAUWQS010000459.1 GCA_030610915.1 Pseudomonadota bacterium
GTGAGCTCAGTCGAGTCGTACAAAAGCATGAAGGCCGAGTTTCCAATTTCTATTTTCTAATTTCAATATTCAGTAAACGCTTACCGTGGATCGAGACCAACACTTTAAAAATGTAATCCCCTATTTATTGAGCTGATACAAATTGACCCTGTGAAGAAAGAGAGGAGTGGCCCTGGTGCCGCAAGTTTTTCACCCCTGTTCACTACCGAGAAACTCTGGCGGCTGGCGCACATGACATCCGGCACAAGGTTAAATATCTCAAGGCGGTCTTCATCAGCAACCAACAGACCATCCCGCTTTGCCAGGAGTGTTGTCTTACCCTCGCTGGGGGCTTTCGTGAAAGTGACGCCATCTCCCGCCATTGTTCGGGCAAAGGCAAGCGCCGCTTCATCTTCGTGTACCCACTGCTGATCAGCCCCTTTCTGATCCTCCACATAGATATTTTTCCGCCCCATTTTCTTCAGTATATCAATATCCTCAGCGGTGATAGTATGACCATGTCTAAAGGCAGGCCACTTAGCGTTTTCCGGAATAACCCTGGTCATATCGTGCAGTATCCTGCTGCCTATGGCCTGCTCCACCGGCACTGTCTTCAGGGAAGGTACCTTTTCCCTATTCCGATTACTTACAATATTGGTTTCAAGGTAAGGAGCATCGCCCCGGTAACCGAGACAGATATCTCCATCTCTCGCGGGAGAGGCTTCTTCGCAAAAGGGACAGACAGCAATACTCCCTTTACTCCGCTTTTTTAGAAACTGAGACCGGACAGTAACGTCCTGGAGGCTACAGAGCCCTGATCCGGCCTCCCTGATCTGCTCAAGGAGAAGCTGTGAGTCCTGCTCCATTTTGGGCCTGAGCTTGAAATACCAGCTCTTAATCTCCGGCAGGCCTCGATCTTGGCCGAATCCAGAAATACTCTCACCCCTTTCCCAGTATATTTTTCATAAAGGGTCAGGGCAAAACGACCCAGATTGACGACCTTGAGCCAGCCGTTTCCTGTAGTACACGGTGTGAGAAGCTGTATCGCATCGGGAAGACAGTTTGGAGTTTCGCAGATGGCGTCAACTCCCCTTCGGGGGTATTATTGAGGGCGAGATCCACCATGAACCCTCCGATGATCATCCCGGGGGCAACGCTTTCATGGAAAGATTTGACCATATCTACATATTCTTCAAAGGAATAGCGGCTGATATTCATAGGTTTTATAGGTTGTTTAGGCTGAAGGCTGTTAGTTTTTGTAACCTACAGACTGACCGCCTTCAGTCTATCTCTCCTTACAGTTTCTCAATATTCACTGCACAGGCCTTGTATTCTGCTGTGTATGTCTCCGGATTGTAAGCAGGATTTGTCAACCAGTTTGCGCACCCCTCGCGAAAGTGGAAGTCCATCCATACCATGCCGTGCTGATAGGCGAGATCCTGAAGTTGACAGTCTCCATTGGCCTCACATGTCGTGCAGTTGTGGTTGCCACTGGCCAATAAAAGTTCTATTGCGAGTCTGCGGGCCTTGTTAACCTTTTCTGTATCGGTCTCGACCACCATCCCACCGACCACCGGGGTGGCACAGGATGCAGCCAGATTGCCCCCTTTCACTTCCACCACACATATACGGGCCATACCCCTGCGGGGGGAGTGCCTTTCATGTAACAGAGGGTGGGAATGAAAACTCCGTTGGCCTCGGCCGATTCCAAAATGGTCTGACCGGGATTAAACCCGACACCTTTCCATTCTTAATTATTTCAGCCCCGTTCCTCCTTTCTGTTATTTTCCGAAAACAGCAACCAAAAATTCGTGCTTCATCCAATGGCATTTATGTCAGATGAGACATAGCTTCTACCACGTGGAATTTTCTTCTGTCAAGCATTTTTGTTTAGGTAAGAAAGGGGGTAAGCGTTCACGGGTTCAAAGGTTCAGGGTTCAGGGTTCAGGGTTCAGGGTTCTATTCTCGTCCCCGGACTGTATCTGGGATGCGAATTTACGAGAAAAGCGTCAGCTTCGTCAGGCCTAATCCAAAATCTGGAACCAAACGGGCAATTACTTGGGAAAAGGAGCATCTTTAACGAGGACTTCGGGCCTTCAATC
>JAUWQS010000453.1 GCA_030610915.1 Pseudomonadota bacterium
TTAATATAGTTGAAGAATTTCACATCCGGGGAAATCACCAGCGTCGTATCATTTTTCATAGTCTTTTTGTAGGCCTCGAGGCTCCTCGTAAATTCAAAAAAATTGACATCTTTTTTATACGCATCGGCGTATATCTTTACGGATCGAGCGTCCCCTATTCCCTTGTTTTCTTCCGACTCTTTATAAGCCTTTGCCAGTATTATGGTTCTTTCCATCTCGGCTTTGGCCTTTATCTTTACGGATTCCTCATCACCTTCGGATCGATATTGTTTTGCCTGCCTTTCTCTTTCCGCCTTCATCCTGTCGAAGACATGCCTCTCGTTCTGTTCGGGGAGGTCCGCCCGCTTGATCCTCACATCGACAACCTCTATCCCGTAAGCTTCTGCAAGGACATCGGATTTACTGGTAACAATCTGCATAACCTCGTTTCTCGTTTTTGAAACGATATCTCCCAGTTCATGCTGACCTAACTCAACCCTGAGCTGCGCATAGACAATATCGTCAAGCCTCGACTGTGCCCCCGGCTCACTCTTGACGGTCTTATAAAATTTCAGCGGGTCAACAATCCGCCATTTGGTGTAGTTATCCACCACAAGATTCTTTTTGTCTTTTGTAAGGATTTCAGCGGGTGGCGCATCGTACAGCAATATCCTCCTCTCAAAAAAGATAACCTGCTGAACAAAGGGTATCTTGAAGTGAAGTCCCGGCCCGGAAATCTCTCCAACCGGTTTCCCCATCTGGATAACAATGGCCTGCTTTGTCTCATCCACCGTATAAACTGTGGATGAGACAACAACGATAACAATCAACAATACGGCAATTATTCCGAATGCCCCTATTTTTTTCATTGCTTCCTCCCGAAAACTAAAGTTGCATATTGCAACTCATTATTTTTAACGGCTCACGGCTGTAGAGCAATGAAACTTTTAACCGCTGAACCATTGAACTTCTGAACCTGTGAACCACTGAACCCATAAACGTTTACTTGTCTTTCAATATCTCTTTCTTCAATGGAAGATACGGCAGGACATTACCCCCTATCTTTCCTTCAATGATGACCTTATTTACAGTGGGCAGTATCTCTTCCATCGTTTCGATGTATAGTCTCTTTTTTGTAATCTCTTTAGCCATCCTGTATTGTTTAAGAACCTGCAAAAACCTGCTTACGTCTCCCTGTGCGGAAATGATCTTTGACTCTTTATAGGCGATTGCATCATTGGTAATCTGGGCCGCCTTTCCTTTTGCTCTGGGCAGAATTTCGTTACTGTATCCATGAGCCTCATTGATCATCTTGGCCTTGTCCTCCTTGGCGCTGGCAACGTCTTTAAATGCCGCCATAACCTGATCGGGCGGATGGACGTCCTGAAGTTGAACAGCCACCACATGTATTCCGGCGCCATAACCGTTCAGTATTTCCTGAAGTCTCTCTTTTGCCGCCTGCTGAACCTTGAATTTCCCCACTGTGAGTATATTATCTATCTCATTTTTGCCCGCAATCTCTCTCATCGCCGCTTCGGCCGCATCCTTCACCGTCTTGTTCTGCTCCCTCACATTGAAGAGATATTTTATTGCGTCGCTTATCTTATATTGTACGATGAAGGTCATGTTCACTATATTCTCGGCCTTCGTGAGCATCAGACTCTCAGCAGGAACCGCCCTGTAGCGGCCGTGCTCTTTGCCGCCGATTGTCCTGAAACCCACCTCTATCCTTTGCACCTGTGTTACCTTCGGTCTCATCACCGCTTCAAAGGGCGACGGGAGGTGATAGTGGGGGCCAGGCGTTGTAGTGCGCACCGCTTTCCCAAACCTTTTCACCACCCCCAGCTCGTCGGGAGCCACAAAGTAAATCCCCGATGCCATCCACAATAAAATTATAATCACTACCAACGCGGGGAAAAACCCATGCTTTCCTAAAAACGGGAGTTTTAGATTTTTTAACTTATCAATTACTTCTCTGAGGTCGGGCTGTTCTCCGCCTCCCCATGGACCGTTGCCGCCACCTTGCCCTGCCATGATAACACCTCCAAAAAACAAGAAATTAAGTATCAGCTCAATGAATAGCGGAAGACATATGGCAGAAGCATGTAGCGGAAGGCTTCAGCCTTCCATGTGCTTCAGTCATACTGTGTTACGTGAATATGGAGACCTGAAGGTCTCCGCTACA
>JAUWQS010000455.1 GCA_030610915.1 Pseudomonadota bacterium
CAGATCTCAACTCAAACTTTGTGCCGCGGTAAGTATGGCAAAAAGCACATCTGTTCCACGGACAATTTCTCGTGGCACGGATGAGAAGGCTCTTCGCCTCACTCGGCGGCCTTATCGGACCCTGCTCAAATGAAAAATTCACCTCATCTCCTCTTGGATATCCTTGTAATTTTGACAGACTCGTAAAAAGCTCCGCTATGCCGACCTGTCTGCGTGCTGGTACGCACAGGCAGGCACGTCGGCATTATAATGGAAAGTAACTTGCTTTTAATGCCAGGCTGCATTCATTTTTATAGACAGGCGGGACGCCTGTCCTACTATCCCCTGGGTGCAAAGACGCCTACCCTGGGTGGGTGCGGGATGCAATGTTCTTCTGCCCCCCCGTAGTAGGTCGGGCGTCTCGCCCGACGGAGTCACTTTTTGAGTGCAATTTCGCGTAAGTTACCTGGAAGTCCACACAGTGTCATTCTGAGGAGCCCTTCACCCATGTCATTCTGAGGAGCGAAGCGTCGAAGAATCTGGAACTCAGGATAAACTCCGCGACGAAGAATCTCAATGATATCAAATTCTTCGCTATCTCCTTCGTTATACTCAGGGCTTCGGCTCACCAGAATGACAAAAGAGTGTTTTCCAGTCTCTTTACGCCTGCATCAATTTTACCACGTTCATAAATTTATTATATTATAATCACCAAGCTGAAAAAGGTCAATATCCGAAGGTCCTATATGAAAATCACTTGCTACACATAAGTTGATATGTTATTGAATTGGTGAGGAAGGGATGCCCTGAAAAAGGGCAACTAAAAAGGGAGTCGGTTCATAAGACTATAAAAGGGGGAAACATGAAAAAAAAGATTCTCAGGATTGCAATATGTCTCATGGTTATAACCTTTACACTGGCTGTCATTCCGGTTTATTCAGCAGCGCAGGATAATAAGATCGACATCAATACCGCCGGCGTGGAAGAGCTGATCAAACTTGAAAAGATAGGCCCTGCCATTGCGGAACGTATCATTGAATATCGTACGGCTAACGGACCTTTCAAAAAGATCGAAGACCTGACAAATGTCAAGGGCATCGGCGAGAAAACACTTGAATTGATCAAAGATAAACTTACTGTGGGAACATTACCAGAATAGAAAAATTTAGAACCGATCCCCTCTCTCCTCATTCTTTTTCACACCCTATTCTTCCTCAAGAAGTGCGAATGCCTGGGCGTTGGGTGATAGCGGGGTATCTGGTGTTTCCATTTGCGCCAAGAACGCTCCCTTTAAATCTGCCCGTGATATCTCACATTTTTAAAGGTCTCCTGGCAATATGTGCCGGCAGGATTACAGCCGGCGGATATTGCAACATTATATAAACTAAGGAGGATTTACCGGCATGCTCAACAAAAAGATACAGGATACAATTAACTCCCAGATTAATGCTGAGACTTACTCAGCCTACCTCTACCTCTCAATGTCTGCATACTTTGAGTCTATCAGCTTGAAGGGTTTCGCAAACTGGATGCGTGTGCAGGCACAGGAAGAGTTAGTACACGCAATGAAGTTTTACGATTACGTTAATGAGCGTGGTGGAAGGGTTATTTTGCGACTGGTGGAGGGGCCACCTTCCGAATGGAATTCACCTCTGGCAGTGCTCGAACATACATACAGGCACGAGCAGAAGGTAACCAGTATGATCTACAACCTGGTAAATCTGGCAATTGAAGAGAGGGACCATACGACACACAGTTTCCTGCAGTGGTTTATCAGTGAACAGGTGGAAGAGGAGGCAAGCGCCAATGAAATTTTACAGAAACTAAAGCTCCTGGGCGATGCGCCGGGTGGATTGTTCATGCTTGATCGAGATCTTGCAACGCGGGCATTTACCATATCGGCGGAACCGGCACAGTCTTGATCCTTTTCTTTCGCATGAGAGGCAAAAATTAGCGCTGAGGTGAGTAATCTGGAAGTAACTGATGGCTCTGTTAATTTAGCAGGTTTTTGAAAAACGCAGCATGCACCATGGATTGACATTATTTCAAAAGTTCTTTGAAAATTTTGTTGATGAACGAAATCGCATTATTCGTATTGGGTGTTCTTTGAAAACGTCCCCACATATTAACAATATA
>JAUWQS010000237.1 GCA_030610915.1 Pseudomonadota bacterium
TATATTGTTAATATGTGGGGACGTTTTCAAAGAACACCCAATACGAATAATGCGATTTCGTTCATCAACAAAATTTTCAAAGAACTTTTGAAATAATGTCAATCCATGGTGCATGCTGCGTTTTTCAAAAACCTGCTAAATCAACAGAGTCATAGATAAGGTATATAAAATATCATGAGTGAATATATGTGTGTTTTCCCTCTTCATCTAATAATGGAACCCGGCGTTATCGCCTTTTTTGGTGCATCAAACAACCCTATGACGATGGGCACCTCAATGCTCCTGAATACGATGAAGTATAATGGTACTGTTTTTCCGATCCATCCTAAGGAGAAAAGCGTACTTGGATTGAGAACCTACAGCTCTGTATCAGAATTGCCTGAAATACCTGATCTGGCAATATTCGTTATCCCGAAGAGGATAATAATCGAGAAACTTGAGGAGTGTGGAAAATATGGAATAAAAAGGGCGATAATCGTAACAGGTGGGTTCAGAGAGGCAGGGAATGAAGACGAGGAGAGGGAACTTGTAAAAACTGCAAAAAAGTACGGGATCCGCTTCCTGGGCCCGAACACTCTCGGGGTTTACAACGCTTACAACAATATGAACACGATGTGGTTCCCCTCATCGTTGAAAAAGGGGGGCATCGGCCTGATCGCACAGAGCGGTACGATATCGAATCACACATTTCCGACGATCAGAAGAATGGGTTGCGGAATTAGCAAGATAATAAGTGTGGGAAATGGAGTCGATATCGACATCGTTGACTGTCTTGAGTATCTGGGCAGGGATGAAAATACGAGGACGATCGCCCTCTATACAGAAGGTTTGAGCAGATT
The DNA here is from genome assembly GCA_030610915.1 of Pseudomonadota bacterium. The sequence goes on from JAUWQS010000237.1 coordinate 840, forward strand.
CAGAGATTTTCTGAAAGTGGCAAAGAATATCTCAAAGCCCATGGTTGCATTGTACGTAGGAGGCACAGATGCGGGGGCGCGCTCCGGAATGGCTCATACCGGGGCGCTGGCCGGTAGAGATGAAATATACGATGGTATGTTCAGGCAGGTCGGGATAATCCGTGCGAGGACGACAGAGGAGCTCTTCGATTGGAGCCTGGCTCTTTCAATCCAGCCAAAGTTGAAGGGTAGAAAGATAGGTGTGTTCACTGACTCCGGAGGGACGGGAGCATGCATGGCTGATTGTGCATCACGAGTCAATCTTGAGGTTCCCGTGCTTGGAAAAGAGGTACAGAAAGAGTTGCAAAGTCACGTTTCGGGGGTGGGATCGACGAATAACCCGATAGACCTGACATTCGATCCCGATCCTGACAAGTTTTATAAGACGATTCCGGAGATCGTCCTCAAAGAAGTTGATGGGCTGCTGATCTACGGGATATTTGGTCTGGAACATTTTGAGGGAAAGATCGATAAAGGGTCGATGGAGAAGATGAGAGAGTCCATGCTCTCATATCCCCTGATGCTCAAGAAGGTCTCTGATAGACACGGTAAACCGATAATTGCGTCTTCCTTCTTTACAAGGGACGAGGATAGTATGGTTGCCATGTGTCAGGACGTCGGGATTCCCGTCTATCCCTCTCCAGAAAGAGCGGTATGTGCTATGAGGGCTCTGTATGAAGGCTGAATCCCGTTGTACAGTGAAAGGGGACAGATTTGTCTTTGACACTGAAGTTTCACGATTTTTGGTTATTAGAATTGCTGGTTGCGTATGACCTCCTCGATAGATATCGGTTTTATGCCGGGGGGGGTATCGAGGTCAAACGAGGCGGTATCTCCGTCACTTGGTGAAAGCTGAATATCGGAGTAGCGTATGCGAACACTCTGACTGTCAGCTTCATTTCCTGTTATTATTATTCTCCCCGGGATGCGTATTTCACCGACCTGTCTGTGGTCTTCGAGCTTTACCCTGTATGAAATCCCCCCCTCATCATTGAAAACTTCCATCCTGATCAGATTGCCGGTGGAAGTATCCACCCAGAGCGATTGCGCCTTTTTATCTTGAGAGATAGCATCCACCCGGTAAAGTCCTTCTTCAACGTCTCCCCGCAGTGTTATGTCCTCCCCTTTTACGGTGGGTGGGATCCCGAAGAGTATTGATACGATATCTTCCACTTTCAGATTTATCGGGAAAAAGAGGGCAATGTTTTTCCCGGTGGCCGGGCCGATGTAAAATTCGCCCTTTTTCGGGAGAAATACCCTTAGGGAGTCTCCCATGACGGAGAGAAAGAAGTTGGGAGGACCGATTACCGGCATCGATGTCACCTTGAAAAACGAGGGTCTCTTTGCGAGCAGGGCTATCTTAACTGAATACCTTTTCCCGGGAGTATTGACAGCGATACGGGCAACGGCCTTCAGGGTCTTTTTCGGGTCATCTGCTCCCGACACCCTATTTATGACATCTTCAGGGGCGGCTACGCACTCTTCAAATGAAACTACAGCCTTCCTTGGGATACATCCGATAAAGGCAAACAGGAAGAAAATGAGTAACACTATCTTGATATGTCTTTTCATTTCACGGTTCCACGGTTCAAGGTTCAAGGTTGGTCGCTTTCTAACCACTGAACCGTGAATCTTGAACCTGAGTAGTTACGATTTTCTTTTGCCATTTTTGCAAGAACTTTACAATTAAGGAACTAATCTAACAGCCTTCAGCCTAAACAACCTATTATACTTTCAGCCCGCAAGACACCGCCGCCGCGCCGCCGCCGTTTCATCAAGTCTTTTAACCTTACATCGTGTGGGAGATTGACGCAATTTCCCCGGATCTTCCATCGCCTCGCCTGCTATGGCCTTTAACGCGTCAATAAAAAGATCGATATCCTCTTTGGATTCCGTCTCTGTGGGTTCGATCATGATTGCGCCATCAACGACAAGAGGAAAATAGATAGTGGGCGGGTGAAAACCGTAATCCATAAGCCGTTTGGCCATGTCCAGGGTTGATATCTTGCGGGCCTTTTGAAACCTGTCCGTAAAGACACACTCGTGCATACATGGCCTGTCAAAGGGAAGATGAAATATCCCTTTTAGCATCTCTTTAATATAGTTGGCGTTTAAGACGGCTAATTGACTGGCTTTTTTTAAATCTTTTCCTCCCATGCTGCGAATATAACTGTAGGCCTTTATCATAACACCGAAATTCCCGTAAAAAGCCTGCAGCCTGCCGATAGATTCAGGAAAACTCTCGGAAAGGGAGTATCCGCCATCTTTTTCAACCACGCGGGGAACGGGGAGAAATGGTTCGATATCTTTTTTTACACAGACCGGTCCGGACCCGGGGCCGCCGCCGCCATGGGGCGTCGAAAAGGTCTTGTGAAGGTTCAGATGCATTATGTCAGCGCCGATCTTTCCCATCTGCACGATACCCATGACTGCGTTCATATTTGCTCCGTCACAGTAAACCAGGCCGCCTTTTGAGTGGACTATTCCGGCTATTTCCATGATGTTTTCTTCAAAAAGGCCAAGGGTATTGGGATTGGTTATCATGATTCCGGCAGTATCTTCATCCATAGAGACAGCAACGGCTTCAGGAGAAAGGATTCCCTCTTCACCGGACTTTACAGTCACAGGGCGGTAACCACAGAGAGCGGCGCTGGCGGGGTTTGTGCCGTGCGCCGTATCCGGGACAATGATCTTTGAACGGCGCCTGCCTCTGCTTTTATGATAAGCATAAATAAGAAGCATCCCCGTAAGCTCTCCATGCGCTCCGGCGGCAGGCTGGAGGGTGGCTGCATCCATGCCGGTGAGTTCCACGAGATATTGTTCGAGTTCAAACATCAGCCTGAGCGCGCCTTGAGAGAGACTTGCGGGCAGTAGGGGATGAGCCCCGGCAAACCCCCGAAGACGCGCCTGTTTCTCATTGATTTTCGGGTTGTACTTCATGGTGCACGACCCTAAGGGATACATGCCTGTGTCCACTCCAAAGTTCCATGTGGACAAC
>JAUWQS010000477.1 GCA_030610915.1 Pseudomonadota bacterium
TCACAGTGTATAAGATTTGTTAGTTCCAATTGAAATAATGAATTGCACATCCATGTGTTATTACAGTATATTTTGCCATACGGTTTAAAACATGAGAGTATGTTCCTTTATGCTATGGATGACCGCGAAAATCGGTGTTGAGCTAAAACCTCCCTTCTAAAAACGCCCCAAGGGCATTTCCTGCGGGACACTCACAGCCTGAGTAGTATAATAGTTACGCACGGACAAACCTGTCTGTGTGCGGGCACGCACAGGCAGGCCGGCACAGCGGAGTTTTTTACGAGACTATCAAAGTTGGAATACATATTCCATATAACCTGGATACCGAAATATAGAAAGAAAAAAATTTATGAAGAGCTAATCGCACAACTTATTTCCTGACAGACCCTTAAGAAATATTTGGGTGAGGTTTTCAAGGAACTTGCGAGACAGAAAGAGTGCGAAGCAATGGAGGGCCATCTTACATCTGACATGATAGGGGCGACTAAAGTCGCCCCTACCCAAACTTATTGAGATATTACTCGATTCTCTTCTTTTAACTGTTGAACCGTGAACCTGAGTAGTTACAAACTGTTAACCACTCAATTTGGGAAAGAGCCGGAAACTTCAGGTTAATCTCTGCCATCTTTACAGTATCCTTTTCAGATTTTATTTTTCTGAAAGATATAGCAATTCTGTTTCTTGCTCAAGGGGCGTTTTGAGATTTTTTGTTTCGGAGTTCAATTACTTCATGGTAAGGATGTATGTGTTACCATCCATATCAAAATTTTTTGGAGGAGCAAATGAAACTTATCCGCTTTCTGTCCGAAGATGAAGAGGTACTATACGGGGTTTTTGACAAAAGCACACCAGATCAGACGCTTATTATTGAAGGTAATATTTTAGGAGTTTTTGATGTAACAACAAGATCGAGAAAGATAAAGAAATTTTTGCCACCGGTTTTTCCACCAAACATTTTGGCGCTTGGGCTAAACTACAGGAAACATGCCGATGAAACGAATATACGGTATCCTGATATCCCTGTAGTTTTCCTTAAAGCAACAAACTCTGTTATCGGTCACGAATTCCCCATCATCCTTCCTGAAGCCGGACCAAATGAGATTGATTATGAGGCGGAACTTGCCGTGATTATCGGCAAAAAAGCGAAAAACGTCTCGATTCAAGATGCCATGAATTACATTGCGGGATACACCTGCGCAAATGATGTTAGCGCGCGGGACTGGCAGATTCGCAAGCAGAAAAAACAGTGGTCACGCGGCAAGAGTTTCGACACCTTTTGTCCTCTAGGTCCCTGCCTCGTAACAACAGATGAAATCCTGGACCCAAACAACCTCGGTATCCGCACCATTCTGAACGGCAAAGTGCTGCAGGACTCAAACACATCTGACATGATTTTTGACATTCCCACAATTGTAAGTGATCTGAGCAGGTCTATGACACTGCTTCCCGGCACTGTGATTCTAACGGGCACACCAGAGGGGGTAGGCTTTACCCGGCAGCCGCCAATCTTTCTGAAGGACGGGGATATTGTTACCATAAGCATCGAAAAAATCGGGGAGCTCACAAATCCGGTCATAGCTGAAGGCTGTTAGCGTCTAACTTGGACAAGCCGGAAAAGCTGAAAGTTCAAAGGCGGGCGGGTGGCATTTCTCGTTCCCACGCAGGAGCGCTGCCGTTATCCCATAAATATTTCTGGACAAGTTAGCCTACTTATTTGGATGCCCGGCAGAGGCCAGGTATCCACGTTAAACTGAATAAATGGCTGTGAAAATTCTTTCATAGAAGGGGACTCATTTACTCCTATTTGATACCCCAGAACCATATATCTAAGACAAATCAAACCTCTTTTGATTACTTCAAACCCAGGTGGCTTTTCTGAGCCTTTCCCTTGATAACCTCCTAATTGAGCTACTGTTGAAA
>JAUWQS010000308.1 GCA_030610915.1 Pseudomonadota bacterium
CGTTGACCACTTGACGATATCCGAATATGAGTTATGAAATCAAGCTTGATATTTTTGAAGGTCCCCTGGATCTCTTATTATATCTCATAAAAAAGAATGAGATTAATATTTATGATATACCAATAACACTTATCACGGAACAGTATTTGAAGCATTTAGAGATTATGAAATCTCTGAATTTCGATCTTGCCGGGGAATATCTGCTACTCGCATCTACTCTGACTCATATAAAATCAAAGATGCTTCTACCGGTTCAGGAGAATGGGGAAAAGGATGAAGCGGACCCGCGGGAAGATATTGTAAGACAGCTTTTGGAGTATCAGGCCTTTAAAAAGGCGGCCATGAATCTGGATAACAGAAGTTTGCTGGGAAGGGATGTTTTTAAAAGAGGGGGTATCATCTGTGATATGCCCGATACAAAAGAAATAAGTCTTGGGGAAGTTGGAGTATTCGAGCTTGTAAAGGCCTTCAGGGAGATTTTGACTCCTATAGAAGAGGAGGAATTTCTGAAAATTGATGTCGACAGGATGTCTCTGTCCGACAGGATAAATGAGATCATGGAAATGCTTGCCGGTCAAAGCTCCCTGACTTTCACGGACTTGATGGGAGAGAGGACCGATCGAAGGGGGATAATATATACCTTTCTTGCAATCCTGGAACTGATGAAATTAAGGATGGTCAGCGCCCATCAGATGGATTCTTTTGGAATGATAAGAATATTTCCTGTGGCGGCTGAGCGGTAACAAGACAGATGAAGGATGTGAAAGCTGTTATAGAGGCCATTATTTTCGCTTCTGAGTCCCCTCTTACTGTTGGTAAAATCAGGGAGGTTCTGGGAGAAATTGAAAGGAATGAGATAATAGCTGCTCTTCATAATCTAATGGTGGAATATAATGAAAGGAATGGAGGATTTTACCTTAAAGAGGTTGCGGGGGGGGTCCAGTTCAGGACAAGGGATGATCTTGGTGTGTGGGTAAAACAACTAAAAAGAACAAGACCGGCGAAGCTCTTCCCCGCTGCCATGGAGACACTTGCGGTGGTTGCATACAGGCAGCCGGTTGTAAAGTCAGAGATAGACAGAGTGAGGGGCGTGGATGCCGGCGGGGCGCTGAGTGGACTTTTGGAAAAAGAACTTGTGAGAATGGTTGGACGAAAGGATGTGCCGGGCAGACCGATACTTTACGGCACCACAAAGAAGTTTCTTGAAGTATTTGATCTAAAGAGCCTGTCAGAACTGCCGACGGTGCCGGAATTAAAAGAGTTATCGGAATAATTTGTTATGCCTGAACGTCTTCAAAAGATAATTGCTGCCGCCGGTGTTGCCTCCAGGCGGGCAGCCGAAAAGCTTATCAGTATGGGCAGGGTAAGTGTGAATGGCAAAGTTGTAACGCGACTTGGCACCAGGGTGGATGCTCAAAAGAACGAGATACGTGTGGACGGGAAACTGATATCTACAGAGATATCAAAAGTATATGTTATGCTGAATAAGCCGAAAGGATATATAACGTCTCTCAGTGATCCAGAGGGAAGACCGATTGTGACCGGTTTACTCTACGATGTGAGTGAAAGGGTTTTTCCAGTGGGAAGGCTTGATTATGATTCGGAAGGTTTGCTGCTGATGACAAATGACGGCGATTTTGCACAGAAGCTCCATCACCCCAAATTCGCTATTCCAAAGACTTATATGGTTAAGGTTAAGGGGAATCTTACAAGTGAGGAGATTCGCGCCGTAAGATGTGGTGTGGAAATCGATCATAAGAAGCTCATGCCGGATGAGATCGAACCTGGAAAGATTAACAGTAAGAGCTGCTGGGTCAAGTTGACTATTCTGGAAGGAAGGAACAGGATTATCCGAAGGGTTTTTGAGTCGATAGGTCATCCTGTCACAAGGCTGATAAGGGTTGCTATATCGGATGTTCATCTTGGGGCGTTGAGAGCCGGGGAATACAGACACTTGCAAAAAGAGGAGATTAAGAGATTGTTGTCTCTTTCAGAGTAACTACTCACGTAGTCAGGCTGAAGCTGTTTAGACTGAAGGCTGAAGGGGCAAGAAGAGCGCTATTGCGGTGCTTTGGCGGAGAAACGGTAGGTTCTTGTACCAAACATGACTTCAAAATTCGCAGTATTCCCGCTTTTTCCTAACAGTCTTCAGCCTACAGCCTATCCACCTGAGTAGTCGCTCGAAATTGTCTTGACATAGATATTGGAAAGTGGATAGGATGCCACCTTAATTGTTGTAATTGCGATGGACTATTTAAAGGGGAGGTGTGATGAATAAATCTGATTTAATTCAGGGTTTGGTGAAGTTAACGGGACAGAAAGAGAATATGAGTGAGAAGAAAGTTACAGAGGTTGTCAATCTGATTTTCAAGAGTTTTACCGATGAGCTTAAAAGAGGTGGAAGGGTAGAGATCAGGGGTTTTGGAAGCTTTGTTGTAAGGGAGTATGACTCTTACATTGGAAGAAATCCAAAGACTGGAAGCAACATTAAGGTGACCGCAAAGAGACTACCCTTTTTTAAGGTTGGCAAAGAACTCAGGGAAAACGTCAATTCCAGTAAGTAACGCCCGGTTCTGAAAAAAAATTAATCCTCCAACCAGACCTCTTTAATTTTTCAAGGCTACGATATAACATATTGGCTTTATTGGTAATTTCCAATCTTAGTAAAATTTGACATTCTGACGTTTTTGTATTTTTCAAGTATAATAGTTTCAATATGTTACGAATCTTAAAATGTCCAAAAAACATAAGTAACATAAAGAAGACAGTCTCGTAAAAAGTCAAAATACACACAATTTTGTCATTCCCGTGGAAACGGGAATCCAGTTTTTTCAAGTACTTAGCCTTCTATAGATTCCCGCCTACGCGGGAATGACAGACTTTTTACGAGTCCATCAAAGAAAATTTGTAGAAGTCTGCCAACAATATTCCATCCGATAAAATGAGAGATAAGAATTGGAAGGCCGATAGAAGATGCACTATTCGGATCAGGCAGCTGTCATTATTGAGAGTCAATCTTGACAAGATCGATAGGCCCGGTATTAAGATTGCTGAGACACTGGATGAGCTGGAACAGGCATTTTATATGCCACCATCTCCGGTGGGGTATAAAACCCCACCCTACAATTTACTCGTTCCCATGCTCCTGCCCTGCCGTTATCCCGAAAAACAAGCTGAACAATGGCAAAGAATGTTGTTATAGATTACTTTATGAAAACTATAACAATAAAACAAGAATTAAGAAAAGAAAAAAACTTA